>JAAEQG010000243.1 GCA_024231775.1 bacterium | reverse complement strand
CAGCGCCCAGGGAAATATGTCGCCCCTGCCGGGGCTATGGATTCTTGGGGCGGGTTTTCCTGGGGCTCGAAGATCACCGGGGCCGCCCAGGCCCAGGCTACCTGTCCTTGTCAAGCAGCCCCACCGGGAAAACTCCTGACACCTCGTGAGGGGTTCTGGGGGAGAGACATCCATGGTTGTCCCACAGCGTGTGGGTGTTGGTCGCAGCGGATGCGGCGACATTTTGTGGCGGAAGAGACAGGATTCTGGGCTTTGGTTGGGGGCGAGGCAGTGCTGGAAGCCTCGTTTGGCTCCTTGGCGGGCCGGTGGCAGGGAGCAGGTGTTTCATGCGAGAGCGAGCTCCTGGGCGATGATCTGGTCGAGGAGCGCCAATCGTTGCTGCTTGGGAGCTTCGTATAGGCGGATGAGGTGGCACTTGACGGCATCGACGAGATGAGTGGCGTGTTTCAGGAGCTCGAGTAGCTTACGGGTCCAGAAGATGCCTTGAAGGGGAACACCGCCGTGAGCGGCGCATTCGGCGACGGCGCGAGCGAGCTCGATTTGGTCGTTGTGATCTGCAGACAATTGATCAAAGTGTTGCTCTTCGCGGTGTGTCCAGTTCTGGTTTTGCAGTTTGCAGAGCTCGAGGAGCTCGGCAGCTTCTTTCTCCAGATCGAGCTCGTCTTGCTGTGAGCGAATGACTTTGGCGAGGTATCGATGAGCCGAAGAGCGGTCAATCGTGCCGTTGTCGAGTTTTGCCGCGACGATGGCGGTAGCGCGGCGGATGGCTTCGTGCTGGAAGTAGGTGGCCAGATATCTTCGAAGTGATCCCTTTGGGTCATTTGGGAGCAAGTCGAGTCGTTCGAAGATCTGGTCGAGGAACTGGCGGATATCGGGGTCTGGTTGGCGGCCTCTGCGCTGTGCTTGCTGTCTGGCTTTGAGGCGAGCGAGGAAGTCGTGGTCGCGTTGCCTCTGCTCCATTGTGGGGCAAACGAGCTGAAGTACCTGCATGCGGCTTCGGCCATTCCATTCATCTCTCGGCACGGTATTGAGTGCGGCGGTGTAGGCGCGTACGATCTCTTCGACGGCGCTGGAGATGAGAGTTTCATTGTCAGTGTCATCGAGTTTCAGGGTGCCGACTCTCTGCTCCCAACGCCCGAAAGCGCCTTCGAGTACGGCCTTGTTCTCAGGCCGTGCTGGTGTTGCGTGAATCATGTCTGTGCCGCAGTTGTTTATTGTTTGTCGCAGTTTGTCGTCGTCGTAGCAGGGCTTGTTGTCGTGGAGGAGTGCATCGGGCGCGACGCCGGCGAGGAACTCGACGGACCGGTCGTAGGCTTGGTGTACGGCGTTGGCGTCTTCCTGTTGTGAGATGACGACGGCGGTGTGGCAGCCGGTGGTCTGGTCGACGGTGCCTTGCCAGTTGAAATAGAGGTCTTCTTGGCTGTCGAGCAGGCGCACGGTGATCCACTTGCCATCGGTGACCAGCATGGTTCCTGGGCAGAGTGGGTGGGTGGTTCCTCGGTAGCGGAAGGGAGAGCGCCTAGGCCGCGCCGAGATGATGCCGAGGATCTTCAAGACCCTGGTGACCTGGGCAGGTGAGATGTCGAAGTATTTGGCGGCGTGACCGATAAAGGCCCGAGTAGGTCCGATCCAGCGCTCCCATTCGTCGACGATCTGGCGGGTGGTCTCGGAGGGGTTGCAGGGGACGGGCGGGCGTTTCTTGGTGTCAGTGGCAAGTTGCTCGCGGTCTTGGCGCAGCCAGTCGCGGAGGGTGTCGAGTGGTATCCGGGTGGCCTTGGCGAAGTCTTCCAGGGTCCCCGTCCAACGATCGTGATGCTCCAGGATGAAGCGCTGGAACTGGGGGGCGTAGGTGGTTCGGGCCTCATGCTCGACTATGGCGCCTGGATGGTGAATTCTGTATTCGAGCACCGCGATGGTCAGCGAAGCGTGGTTGAGCGGTGGGTTAGCCGTCCGCGTGGCCTCCGGCCGGCCGGGCTTGGCGGTGGCCAACTGGGTCAAGGCCGAGAGTAGACGCCTGGCCTGCTCGTAGATCGACGTTCTGTTGGCGGCAGTGGCGCGGCAGACCTCGGCCAGAGGGGCATCGATCTTCACCCCGAGCGCGTCGGTGATCTGGCGGGCCATGTAGAGGACGGCGAGCATCAGCGTTTTGTGTTTCAGCAGCTCCGGTGGTAGAGTCACGTCATGGCCTCGCTGGGTTGGTGGCGGATTTTCAGACGTCGGCATTCCAGCCCACGAGGCCATTCTATCTGAAGCTATCCGAACACCTTCCTCCCCATCAGGTGAACGGCGGGCTGGCCGCCGACGGAGGTGACCTTGAACAGCTCGAGGCCGCGGCCTTCAGGGCTGAGCAGATCCTGGAAGTCGGCGCCGTGTCCCTGCTCGATGCGCTTGAGGGTCTGTTCCTGCCAGCCATGGAAGCGGTCAGCCGGCACCAGCACGCCGCCGAGGGCGTGGTGGGTGCGCTGGTAGTTGTAGAACTGGACCCATCGAGCGATCTGGCGGTTGGCATCGGCGAGATCAGCGAACTCGACCTGGCGTATCAGCTCCTTCTGTACGGTAGCCGCCAGCGCTTCCGCCTTGCCGTTGACCTGGGCTTCCTTGGCCAGGTAATGGTCGCTGCCATACTCCTCGAGGAGTCTTTCGAACTGGCTCAAGCCCTTCCAGCTGTGGAAGGCGGATCCGCGGTCGGTCATCACCGCCTCGGGTTTGCCGTAGCGCTGAACGGAAGCCTCGAAGGCGTCGATGACGCCGGCGGCGTGCTCGCTCTTGAGCAGCGTCCAGCCGGGCATGAACCGCGAGTAGTCGTCGATGATCAGCAAGAGGCATTGCTTCTGGCTATGGACGTGGAAGTGGTAGAAGTCGAGGTGGTAGAGCTGAAGCGGGCGTAGCGCCTCATAGCGGCCAGTGTGCTCCTTGCGGCGCATCCTCGGTTGAACGTAACCGTGGTCTTCGAGGATCGCGCGTACGGTGTTCACCGAGGCCTTGAAGCCCTTGCGCTTCAACTGGTTTCGGATCTGGCTGGGTCCGAGTCCTGGCTGCTGGCGCCAGATCTCGAGAATCAGGCGATGACGGTCCTCTTGGCTCGGTTCAGCGGGAGCCTCAACGGTGCTCTTCGGAGGAGCCTCGCTGCGACTGGCGGCCCGTTTCAGCTTCTTGCGCCAATCGTAGACGCTCCAGGGCGAGCAGCGATGTTTCTTGGCGGCCTCGGTCACGCTCGTCTCCTTGGCGTCGGCGAGGATCGCGGCCTGCTCCGCGGGGGAGAACCGTCGGCCGCAAGCTGGTTTGGCATCAGACATCAGTAACCTCCTGGTCCGGAGGATGTCCTCCCGGAAAGAGCCCCCGGAGCGTCGCCCGGCCCTGTCGGGCCAGAGAGAGACCGCCCGGCCGGCCCTCTGCCGCCCTACCGGGCGGGAGAGAGACGGTCCGGAGAGTCCCTGGGCCACCCTGACGGGCCGGAGAGAACACCCGGCCCCTGCTGGACCGGCCCTGCCGGGCCGGAGAGCCGTCAGGAATTGACCCCCTGTCTCGCGGTGGAGAGACTAAGACAAAGACAATTAGTGCTAAGACGGCTGAAGCCGCCTCCAGGTGGCCCTTCGGGTTTGGTGGAGCTCCAGGCCTGACCCCTTCGCAAGGCGAAATCTCCGAGGCGCGCGAACCGCCCGCGAT
>JAAEQG010000242.1 GCA_024231775.1 bacterium | reverse complement strand
GGCAAAGAAATGCGAGTGGACATATTGCACTTGAGGAACCCGGCTACCACCGTGCTATCGGGGCGCTGCGTCGCCAGCACCGGCAGCACGCCGTAGGCTCCGCCCCGCGCCACCAGGTCCTTGAGCGCATCCTCCACGCCGGGCGCGGCCAACGCCTCGGCCAACTCGTCCACCACCAATACCAGGAACGGCGGACGCTCTCCGTCAGCCAGTTCCCTGACGTTGCGCGCGCCGTGCTGCCGCAGGAGTGCGCTGCGGGCGACGAGTTCTTGCCGTAAATAGTCGATCTGTGCCGCCAGTTCGACGCCCCGACCGGCGACGGCGACCACGTGGGGCACGCCCGCGTAGCGCCCAAACTCGGCCCTGTCCTTGCCGTCGCACAGCACCAGGCGCAGGTCGTCGGGGTCCTCGGTGGTGATCAACGACAAGATCCACGAGTGCAGCAGCGTCGTCTTGCCCATCTGCCGCGTCCCGCCGATCAGGACCGAATCGGCGTCGAGCAACGAGATCCACTTTTCCCCGCGCCGGGTGACGCCCAGGGGCACCATCAGGTCGCCCCCGGGTACGGCGTCGAGATCGAGGACAACTCGAACGGGCAGGGTTCCGGCGTCCAGGGGTTCGGGCGTGTACCCGACCTGGAAAAAGATACCGCGCGAGTTGGTGACGACGGTGCGGTGGCCGCGCATCACGGTGCGCAGATCGTGCAAGAAGCGGGCGCGCGGCTGGCCCGTGGTCGTCAGTATGCGCTCCTGTTTGACGGCGTGGGGGTTGATCAACAACACCACCCGGTCCTCCCGCGCCCAGGCCACGCAGAGCAAAGGCTCGCCGCTCGTCTTGCGCAGCACGTTCTCGTTTTGCATCAGGGTCAGGGCGCGGCGGGCAAAGTGCGCGGCCCACGACGCCTTTTGTGCTTCGGTCAATGCCGTTTCGGTCCTCTCATCCATCTCTTTCCTCCCAATCTCGATCCAGGGACGCTACGACCGCCTCGTCCAGCACGCGCCGCACCGGACGGGGCAACGCCGCTCCTGGCCGCAGCACCCGGTAGCCACGCTGCGGACCGCCGACGGGGGCGTGGTTCCACCGGGGAGCCGGGAGCCTGACAGCACGCCTCCCTGCACCGTTCCCCCGTGCGGACGCCTGCACCGGACGGGTCAACCCGTCCACGATCTGGTCTCGTTCGGTGACCTTTGGGTCCGATCCGGGGAGCAAGCCACCGTCCCTGTCCGGATCGATGGTCTGACCGGGGCCACGGTCGCGGTCGCCGTTGTACGGTGTGGCCTTGAACTTGCCCGTCCAGGCGTCGATCAGCCCCTTGGTACCGACCAGCATCCATTGTGGGCCATCCGCCTCGTCATTCACCCGCAGAAAGCGCATCTGGAGAGCGATCCAGGCGCGGGGAAAGACCCACAGGCAGGCCAGGAAGCAAAATACGCCGGTGGCGGTCCAGAACAGACCCTTGCCGATGAACTCCCAGGGGGCCATCCGCTGTTCCCAGGTCTTGGCCGTCACGTAGGCGGCGGTATCGGCGGCCG
>JAAEQG010000241.1 GCA_024231775.1 bacterium | reverse complement strand
TCCAGGGACTCGGGTCCCAAGCGGTGGTCGAATAATAGACCAGCCCCTCCACCCGCTCCCGCCAGGCCAGCCAGGGCGTGATCCGCGCCTCAATGCCCGGACGGTCCATCACCGTCGGGTTGGGCAGCGGCGGGCGGTCGCCGTAGAGGAAATACCACCACACGCTCTCGCTATGGTTCTGCTGCCGGTCCTGGGCGCGGACCACCTGGTAATTGCTGATGGTCGGCATCCAGACGTCGATCTGTGCGCCGGTGTAGGTGGCGTGGTCGTAGATATATGGCTCCACCTGCTCACTCAGCAGGATGCGCACGTTGGGCGCGCTTGCCCTGGTCAGTTGGGCCAGGTAGGCCACGATGTCATAATCCGCCAAGGTCTGCGGCTCGTTGACGATGTGATAGTAGCCCTTGGCCGCGTAATCGGCGTTATTGCCCAGGTAATTGCTGACGGCTGCCCAGTACTGGAACCACTTGGTGTTGTAATCGTTGTTGCCCGGCGGGTCGGTGCCCCGGCTCTCGCCGCAAAAAGACGATGGGCGGCTGGCAGGCGGCCAATTGCTGTTGGGGCCACGGATTAGAAACGAAGGAAAACCCACACCGTTGTCCAACTCGTCGCCCCGGAGATACTTTTGAGCCGTGCTCTCAAAGTACCAGATATTCCCCCCGTTGTCCGGGTCGAGCACGCCGGTGTCGCAATCGTAATCAAAGCTCAACCCGGCCGGCCATCCCACCCCTTTGACCGTCAGGCGATGGTCGGCGAAATCCTCGTACAGCGCGTCGACCAGGTCCCAGTAACAGGGCTGCACGCTGCCGCCGCTGGTTCCGCCATACGTCTCTACCACCTGGGTCCAGCCAAAGCCCCACTCGCCCGCCAGGTGGATCTCTTGCGGCAGCGCAAAATCCCACACCTCCAACTCGACCGGCAGCGTGGCCGCACCGATGCTCACACTGGCCGCGTACACACCGGGCACGGCGTCGCGCGGGACGTGAACGGTGAACCACAGCGGCTGGTTCTCGTCCGCCGGGAAATCGACGCTGCCGCCCATCGCCACGGGATAGAGCGGGTCGGGCCAATCGCCCACGCGGCCAAAGTGGTCGCTGCGCTGGGTCATGGGCACGTAATCCACGCGGTGCAGGGTGACAGCGCTAGCCGGGATGG
>JAAEQG010000240.1 GCA_024231775.1 bacterium | reverse complement strand
TGATCGGACAAGAGTCCAGAAGAAACGGAGAATGTAACAGACTTGATCTTCACCATGGGATCAGGTAGTGAGCGTTCATCTGACATCGGGCGCTACGTTTTTCGGCCGCCCTGCGCTACACTTTTCAAACGGCGTTCAGAGAACGCGAGGGCAAGAAGGGCACCACGTACAGTGTGCGCTGGTGTGACCCGGCATCCGGGCGATGGCGCAGCGAGTCCTGCGGATCGGATCGGCGGCGGGCTCAGTCCGTAGCCGCACACAAGCGCGAGGCATTGGCCGCGGGGATCGACAACGACCTGATCCGCGTCACCTGGAAGAAGTTCTGCACCCGTGTCATTGAAGCAAAGGCGGTGGACGTGCGGGATTCGTCGCTTGCCGAGTATCGGCGGACCCTGGATCAGTTCACCACCGTGGTCAACCCGATGGCACCCGACCGCGTGCGCCACGAGGATGTCAAGAAGTTCCTCGGGGCACGCAAGCAAGCCGGGGACCGGGACGCTACCCGCGAGAAGCACCGCACCAACCTGCGCCTGTTGTTCAATGAGGGTAAGCGGCTGCGCCACCTGCAGCGAAACCCGGTCGATGGCGTCAAGAAGATCAAGTCAGAGTCGAGGGACTGGCACCTGTACGAGCCGAACGAGATAGACGCCCTACTCGCGTCAGCGGACGCAAAGACCTGGGCGCCGATGATCTATCTGGCGTACACCACGGGGCTACGCAAGGGCGAGCTGCTGCACCTCACCTGGGCAGACGTGGATACCGTCGCCCGAGTGGTGAAGGTGAATCCCAAGCGTTCGAACGGCACCCTGCTGGAGTGGTCCCCGAAGGACCACGAGCGCCGGGTGGTCCCGCTGACCGACTATGCGGTGGACCTGTTGCAGCGGATGAACGTAGCCGCGGATCCGGAGAATCCCCACGTGCTGCTGCCGACCGCACGGTATCGCGTACTGCTGACCCAGGACTACCGCGGGCGGAACCCGATGCCGAAGTTCACCGAGCGATGGCGGAAGCTGTGTGAGACGGCAGGCGTGCCCGTGGGTGAGTTTCACTGGCTGCGGAAATCGTGCATTACCCGGTGGCTGGAGGACGGCGTGCGTCCGCACGAGACCCAGCAATTTGCCGGGCACTCGGACATCCAGACGACGATCAGGTACTACAGCAAGGTCCGCGGCAAGGGGATGGAGTCTGCGCGCACGTCGTCAGCGAAGTACGTCCCCGGTGGCCGCGCGCTGCGCAAATCACGCGCAAATTCGGTCGGATGATGCGAAAACCGCGTTCTTGTGGTCAAGAACGCGGATCGGAGGAGGAGGGATTCGAACCCCCGGTACGGTTTCCCGTACAACGGTTTTCAAGACCGTCGCCTTAAACCACTCGGCCACTCCTCCTATGGGTTTTGACAAGAATTCTGACAAAAACCCCTGGGCGTGATACATTCCGGTTCGTAGCTTCGAGGGTAGCAGGAGCAACGAATCGGAATCATGGCACGTCCACGCAAGTACATTCAGATCAACGGGCGAACGATCGACGGCGTTAGCTTCCACCGGAGCACCGCTCGGTACTACATCTTCGACCATCGCGGCAAACAACGGTACTTCCGCGACTGGCGGGAGGCAAGCGCCGCGTACCAGGCAGTGCGGGCGGCGAAGCTCCCGCCGATTGACCGGGCGAAGCTGGAGGCCCGGTCCGGCGTCCGTGTGGCCGGTGTCGTGGAGAGACTCCGGTCAGATGGCCGGGGTGGCCAAGCCGACGACATGCTTTTCGAGGGAGTAGCAGAGCGCATCCTCCGTGAGGGAGAATCAGCATGGCTGCAGTTCATGGAGAAGATGAACGTCACAGCGGACGAACTCGGCGTACCCAACTACGAGATCGTCGAGGTCGGACCGGCGGTGGCGGCAACCGACGTGACCGAACGTGATCCAGCCGAGAACCCGCGGCTCTCCGGCGTCGGCGAAACATGGCTGCGCGGCAAGAT
>JAAEQG010000239.1 GCA_024231775.1 bacterium | reverse complement strand
GAGCGCCCGACCGCCTTGGAGAACTTCTGCTGCAGCGTGCGCCGCGAGATCGCCACCGCTTGAGCGACGTCATCGACCTGGAGCGGACGATCCGCATGCTCGCGAATAAAGCGGATGGCATCGGAGACCTCTCGATCCTCGACCAGCAAAATATTGGTGGAACTGCGGGCCAGGACATGGGTCGGCGTTCCTACGATGGTGGTCGCGGGACACTTCTCCCCCGCCATGATGCGATCGAGCAACTGGGCGGCGCGATAGCCCAGTCGCTGCGGGTTCAGCGAGACGCTGGACAGGGGAGGATTCGCCAGCCGGCAAATGAACTCGTCGTTGTCCACACCGACGATCGCCACTTCGCTGGGGACATGACTCGGCGCCGCGTGACAGGCGTCGAGCACGTTCTGGGCGCGATCGTCGTTGCAGGTCATAATCCCCACCGGTTTCGGAAGCGACTGCAACCAGTGGACCAGAAGCGGCTCTTCCTTCTCCCGCAACGCCTGGGCTCCCTGGCTCGTGGG
>JAAEQG010000238.1 GCA_024231775.1 bacterium | reverse complement strand
TCGTGCAGGGTAAAGGGAACTGCGCGGTGAAGCGTGATGCGGACAGGTTCGAGAGCGGTCCGTCCTGCACCTGCCGAGGTGAATTCTCCTGTGACCTCTATCTCGTCGTGCGGCAGCAGCGACAGTTTCGCCTCATCCAGCACCGCCTCGACCGATGCGGCGTGGGTGCGGAGCACGACGTCGTGCCCGTCGGCGCTGATGTGCACGGTACGCGCCTGCCGCACCTCCACGGTCAATCCCGGTTCCAGGGCTGTATCCAACGCCGGCGTGACAATATCTTGCGCGTAGAGGGTGAGACCGATGTCCATCAGCAATGCGGCGACGGTATTTTGATGGGTGTGCAACTGCTGCGGTTGCCCGTCTATTATCAACGAAACCGGCGTCAGGGTGGTCTGATAACCGGCCGCCAGGGTACTGACGACGAGTATCAAGGCCGCGATAGCCTTGATACTCTGTGGCAAATATAAACGTTTGGAGGAAATAGTCGCCGTCGTCTCCATAACCCACCGGCACAGGGAAAGCGGCGCTAGTTCCGCCGCCTTCTGTACGAATATAATGGTCGTGCACCCCTCTTCGAATCGCAACCCCTCGCCTTACCGAGACCAATCGACTCCGACCAGGTACCCCTGCGGCGCCCAGAAGGGACTCCTTACCGCTGCTTCCTCCCGGACCTGACGGGATTCGAAGGCTTCTGCCGCGCAGG
>JAAEQG010000237.1 GCA_024231775.1 bacterium | reverse complement strand
TCCTGTTCGGCGACATGAACGGCAACGGCACCACCGACGTGGTGTGGCTCACCACGGACTACCAGCTCAAGTACTTGGACATCCTGGGCCACTCCAACTTCGGCCTGCTCAGCCAAATAGACAACTCCATGGGCATGGTCGCCCGCATGGAATACCGCTCGTCCACCGACTACATGGTGGACGCCAAGCTGGCAGACGATCCCTGGAAGACACCCCTGCCCATCTCCACGCCGGTGATCTCCAAGATCACCACCACCGATTCCTTCGACGTGCTCGGCCTGGAGGCCAACACCTCCACCCAGCTCATCGAGTATCGGGACGGCTACTACGACGGCGTGGAGCGCGAGTTCCGCGGCTTTGCCAAGGTGACCGACACGACGGTGGGCGACGAGTTCCACCCCAGCGGGGTCACCGAAACCTGGATGCACGTGGGCCGCAACCTGGAGACCGGCGAGGACGAGGAGATCCTCAAAGGCGAGGCCTGGTTGCAGAAGACAGAAGACGCCGAGGGCAACGTATTCAGCACGGTGGAGACCACGTGGGAGCGCCGCTGGATGTGTCAGGGCGAGTTCGACGATCTCTCGCTGCAGATCCTACCCGACTGCGATCCCGCGGCAAACAACGACGCGATTAAAGACAAGCTAATCGCCTTTGCCGTGGTCACCGAGACCCTGACCGGCTCGTGGGAGAAGACCACCAATCCGCGCTGGGTGGCCTCGGCCACGTTCTTCAACGAGTGGGGCGACGAGGTGCGGTCCGAATCCTACGGCGAGGTGGTGTTCGCCGGCGGGCACGATCCCGGAGATCCGTTCAGCTTGAGCCAGGCCGACCTCCTCGTGGGTCATGACGAGATCGCCAGTGAGACCGACCATATCTACGACGTGGACAGGTGGCGAATAAGCATTCCCTACCAGTCCCGTACCCTGGACTTGGCCGGCAACATCCTCGGACAGACGCGCACCTATTACGACGGCGCCGACTTTGTCGGCTTGCCGCTGGGGTACGTGGACAAAGGGCTCGCAAAACGCGGAGAGGTCTGGCTCAAGAGCCCGGGCGAGGCAGAGCGCTGGATCCCTTCGAGCCGTACCGCACACAACACAGACGGTCTGGTCATCGCCACTAAAGACGCCCACGACAACCTGAGCGAGCTGGAGTACGACTCAGACACGGGCATGTTCCCTGTCGTGGAGCGGGTTCACGTGGATATCGGGCCGCTCGAGTTCCACGCCGCTTACGACCGCGGCCTCGGCGCGATCACGTCGATCACCGATCTCAACGGCAACACGAGCCGGTTCTATTACGACGGTCTCGGCCGCCTGACCGACTTGGTGGATCCCCTGAGCACTCTGGATCTGCCAACAGCCCACTACGACTACGAATACGGCACATCAGACAACCCCATCTCCACGGTCACCTCCCGCGCGCTGATCGATCGGGACATCGGTCTGTACCGTACGAGCTGGGGCTATTCCGACGGCCTGGGCCGCGCCCGTCTCTCCAAGTCCGAGGCCGAGTCCCCCCACGGCTATATCGGCGCGGGCTGGTCCAAGATGTCCCCCCAGGGCACGGCTACCCATGTGTACGACGCCTTTGCCTCGACCACCCCTGGTTTCGAGCCGGCCCCGTCGTTCGCCCAGGTCACAACAAGCTACTACGACGCCACCGGCAGAGCCATCGAGGTCTTCCCACCGGCCACCGAAGAGTACGGCTGGACCCACGTGGTCACCCAGTACTATCCCTTCGAGACCCGCGTCTACGACGAACGCGATACCTCCGAACGCACCTGGCTCTACCCCGCCGTCACCCGCGTGGACGGCCAGGGCCGAGTCCGCGAGATAATCAAGCACAACGACATCGACGGTTCCTTCACTGAGCTCATCTGGACCGTAGACTACAACAAGTTGGGCAGCATCGTCGGCTTCACCGATCCCCAAGGAAACCGCCGCGACTACTCCTACGACAACCTCCAACGCACGCTCCGCGTCCAAGACCCCAACGTGGGCCACATCACCTACGCCTACGACGACGTCAACAACCTAATCGAACGCGTCGACGCCCTGGGACAAACCCAGACTTTCACCTACGGCAAAGCCAACCGCCTAATGGCTGCGAATGTCAAAAACGATGCCAACGGTCGCGACGACTACTCCTATAAGTGCTACTACGACCACCCCTCCTCCATCCTCCCCGACGCCCAAAACCTCCTCGGCAAAATGTCATGGGTCGAATGGCCCACCGGCACCAGCCAAGCCAGCTACGACGAGCTCAACCGCCCGGTGGAATCGGCCGTATCACAGTGGAACGGTAAGACCGTTTTCGGCGTCCAGCAGCGCGACACCTTCCGCCACGAGACAGAATACAACGCCGGCGGCCAGGTAACGCATCAAACCTCTCCCGGCGGATTGGACCTAGATTTCCACTACAACGAGCGCGGCTTGCCCATCCGCCTCGCCGGCGGTTTCGAAGGCGACACGCGATCGATCTTCGCCGGGATTCAATACGACCACCGCGGCGCGATTACCCGCACGGATTCGCGAAATGGCACGAGCACCTGCTCCTGGTACGATAACCGCTCCCGCCTCCGCGGCATGATGGCCGGGCCGTCCGGAAAGGTGTTCTGCGATGGAAACGATCCCACCGCCAGTAATCCCGCGGCGTTCCAACACGTGGCGTACAATTTCACATCCGACGGTCATATCTCGCATATCCACGATCTGACCGAGTCCAAGCCCGACATCCCCCGCTTCGAAGCGAGCTACGAAT
>JAAEQG010000236.1 GCA_024231775.1 bacterium | reverse complement strand
GGGCCCTCAGCAGCAGCGTGACGCGGCCTACCACCAAGGGACGGTTTGGCCGTACCTGATGGGCCCCTTTATCGAAGCCTATCTGAAGGTCCGCAATTTCAGCCAGCCCAGCAGGAAGAACGCCGCCGAGATGATCGGCCCACTCCTGCGCCACCTGACGACGGAAGGCTGTCTGGGCAGCATCTCGGAGATCTTCGATGGCGACGAACCCCAGCGACCGGCCGGTTGTCCCGCCCAGGCCTGGAGCGTCGCCGAGTTGATCCGCATCTACAAGCTGCTCCAGAACGGTAAGTCCTAGGTCGATCCGTTGCCGCAAGCGCACGCTGCGGCAGTTGAATTCGCGGACCAGAGGCGAGCATGAAGCGAAGTCGCATTCTCATCGGGTTACTGTGCTTGGTGTTGCTCGGAGTGGTTGTCACTCTACGCCCGCAAGAGCCAGAGTTCTACACTGTGACAGAGCTGCCTACACTGGGCGGAGCGTTTACGCTACCCTGCGCCATCAATGACCAGGGGCAGGTTGCCGGGTTCTCGGAAGTTGCGAAGGGAACCTATCATCTATTCCTCTGGGATCGCGACAAAGGGATGCAGGACTTGGGACCGGTGCTCAATGATCGGGTGTGCTTAAACAATGCCGGACAGGTTGCAGGCACGATGCAGGATCCGAACGGTCACGCGCGGGCGTTCATCTGGGACGCAGACAATGGCAGACGCGTCCTTCCCACCTTGGGCGGCGAGACTGCCAGGGCCCACGCGATCAACAATCTGGGTCAGGTGGTGGGTGAAGCGGAAACCGGTGGGGGTATCCGTCATGCCTTTCTCTGGGACTCGGCCTCGGGGCTGCGCGACCTGACGCCGGCTACAATCGCAGAGACGCGGGCGTGGTCCATCAATGACGCCGGACAGATCATTGTTTTCGGTGGTGGCGGTCCGGGGCTGGTGGACATCAGCGAGGGCGTGGTTTCCGCTTCTCGGTCGATCCCGGTTCGTGGGCTGATCGAAATCAACAGCGATGGTTATGTCGCTGGTCTATCGTCAGCGGGACCACGCACATTTGATATTGCTCTCTGGCATCCGGATGCGAGCCTGAAGAAGATTGTCCAACTCAATACGGGCCGGCCGGGCTCAGTGAACATGAATGACGTTGGCCAGGTGGTCTTCTCGGAGGGCCCCCGGCCTGGCCGCAAACTGTTTGGCTACCGGTTTCCGCCTACTGCCTCCAAGAACTATCTGCACGACCCGAACCTGGGCCAGCTTTCGCTGGACGGGTACGTCGCCACCGGTAGCTGGGAGGACCTTTGGTTGACCGACCTGAACAACCACGGCTGCCTTGTGGGTGCTGTGCAGTCCACCAAGGAAAGTAGCAGTATCGGCGTCCTCCTCGAGCCGATCCCGGATCGCTGGGGAAAGTGACGGGGTGACACGAGCGTTGTCACAGCGTCCAGGGGCTGCGGAGGGGGCGTTTTAGGAGGCGGTTGGCCTGTTTGTCTTTGATGAACTGTTCCTTCTCGGGGTCCCAGCGGAGCTTGCGGCCCAGGCGGATGGCGATGTCGTCCAGGTGGCAGATCGTGTGCGACCGGGCCGCCGTTGCGACGGGGCAGATGGTTTCTCTTCGGGAGC
>JAAEQG010000235.1 GCA_024231775.1 bacterium | reverse complement strand
TTCGGAAGCCACTTCGACGTGAAGATCCCCGCGTGGCTTAATGAGGGGCTGGCGACGTATTGTGAGGGGTTTGACTTTCGCGACGGGCTGCCGGTGTTCTTGCCGAGGCAGAACACGTTCCGCCTGAACCCGCTCCGCCGAACGCTGACCGCGGATGCGACGATCCCGCTGCGGCAGCTGCTGTCGACCCACGCGGGGGAGGTGGTGCGCGAGGGGCAGGGAGCGGTCACCTCAGCCTACTACTCCCAGGTGTGGGCGCTCACGGTCTTCCTTCGTCACGGCCAGGGAGGCAAGTATGCGGACGGTTTTTCGCGGATGTTGGAGGCGATCCGCGATGGCACGCTGCACACCGGTGCCCGGGCTGCCCGGTTGGCCACCGGCGCCCCCAGCGAGGTAAGCCACGCAGAGGCGGTCTTCCGGGCCTACATCACCCACGATCTGGACACTATCGAGGGGGAATACCACGATTTCATGATCGAGCTGGCGGGGTTTGGGTAGGTCGATCGCCTGCGCTTCGATGCAGGGGCTGGGTTGACTTTGGAGGGCGATTCGTTAGGGTATTGGCTCTCCCTGCCGGGATTCCGGCGGGGTGAGAACGATTGGCCCGTGGACACTGGGGCTGGGTCTTGGCTGGCGTGGTGCGGCTGGGAACGGTGGGTTTCTCTCTTCGCGGCGGGAAGCTCAGGCCTCTTCGCGGGCGCTTAGCCGCGGCCACATCCTGCGGGTCCGCACGGGAATACGCCCGGGCGGTCGCACGACGGCTCGCGATCGACAAAACGAGTTTGAGGATTCCCGGGGGGCGTGTGTGTTCAGTCCCCCCCCCCGAGTTCCGCCCGGAGGGCGGAACAACGCGATGGGGCACCAGCACCCGGCGATGGGGCGTCCGCGTTTGTCCGCATGCTCACCCTTCGGGATGAGCATGGCACCCGGCGGGGTGAAGCCGGCGAACCTCTGACGGGTTTGAGCGGCCGCGCGGGCTGAAGCCCGCGGCTCCTTGATGGGGATGGTGTGCTTGAGGGAGATGGCTGGTCTGGGAGGGGGCTGTTCGAGATTACCCGGTGGTGTAATTGGTAACAC
>JAAEQG010000234.1 GCA_024231775.1 bacterium | reverse complement strand
TTGGATTCACTGGGTTTCGCGGGCGGCCTTCTTCCCACCCCCGCCCGGTTTTTTTCCGAGTCCCTTAACTCGGTGCTCAGAGCCGCGAGAGCATTACTCGCCTCGACACCCAGCGCTGCTTGCCCGCGGCCCTCCTCGAACAATGCTACTGCTCTGATGGAGCAATCTCCCCCAGTAGCTCGATAAATGTTCCATCCGGGTCACTGAACGCGACGATGCCGCTGGTGGATTCCGGCCCACTGCAACAGGGCGCGATTTCGGATAGAAATTCAACGCCCTGAGCTTTAAGCCTTTCGACATCGCCGGCAAGGTCGAGTGTGTAGTAGGCCATGCGATCAATGCCGAGATGATTTATCGGCGGTGCATAGGCAGGCTCAGGATCGTGGGGATTCAGCCATTGCACCAGCTCGACCACCGAGCCATCTGCCGGCAGCTGGATCAGCTCACCCTGGATGGACAAGGGCTCGCTGCCACCGAGCAAGGCGGCAACTTCAGGGGTGTCGATGTAGGCGGGCCCCAGCGACCCGGTCATGCCGAGCATTCTGTAGAACTCCCGGGAACGCCCGAAGTCACTCACATTGACGTTGACGTGGGCCACGCCGGAAATCGAAGTGGCGTTGGGCACAGCAGGTGGGGGGCCCGCTGCTTCCACCAACTCGTAGTACACCCCGTCAGGGTCAGTGAAGATCGCAAAACGGGTGCCGTCAGCAGCCGGCTGGGTCAGGAAGTTGACGCCCATAAGCTGCAAGTACTCCATGTCCCCGTCGAGATCGGTGGTGCGCAGTGCGACGCGCGCCATTCCAAGGTGGTTGAGTTCGCCATAGGGTGGATCCGGCCGCCACGGGTCGAACCACTGGATCAGGTCGATGGCAGGAAATCCGAAGAGACCGCCATCGGGTGATGGCACCATCAAACCGACTTCCACTCTGATCTGATAGGGATGGTCCACCCCCACCGCCTGTGCCACTTCCAGGGTGTTGGTCGGGGGAAAAGGAATCCACGACCAGAAACCCAGGTTGCTGTAAAACGCCTTGGAAACATCGAAGCTGCTGGCATTCACCTGAAAATGAATCCGGCTGACAATGTTGAGATTGACGTCCTGTCGCTGATTGACACGAACCGACAGCTGGCTCCCCGGCTTGCCACGAATCTCAACGGATATGCTGTTATCGGCCAAGAGGTATGTCGGAACCTCTATCTGGGTGATCTGCTGGTTGAAATCGCTTGGTGCGAGGATCAGCTCACCGTTTAAATAAACGAAGGCACATCGCGCTCGTGTGTGGGGGTCGGATTGATCGCCACTGATGACCGTCAGGGTTGCCTCACCTTCCACACCAAAAAAGCTCTCGGTATAGGAGTCAGGCTGCCCGCTGGTACGTTGCAGCTGGGCCAGGTGACGGGTGAGGTCGACCTCCACGGCCGGTGCGCTCAGCGGTGAAAACCCGATCAGCGCAGCCGTCAAGATCATCAGCGCTCTGGCCAGCGTGTTCATTTGGGCTGTTTGCACCAGGAACGGAAACGGAAAGGCCTTTCGATGCGTGTTCATAGTCAATCCTCCTTGTTCTCGACAGGTTCTCTTTGGTCTGAAGTTCTCGGGGAACATCGGTTAGGTGTATAGGTTACGTCTTCCGCGGTCGATTCTGAGAGAGTCGCCATCCGTCTGGATCGAGTTGCCTCTCACAGTTGAGTGCGTCTTTCAGCCCAAAACCGGACCACCGCTTCTGGAAATATTCGGGTCCGCCCGGCTCGATATCAGTTCCGTGCACCCAAACGAGGCCACGGCCGCTTTATGACGCCCGCTGCCCAAGAGCGCAGCTCGTCGGCTCGCTCGCCACTGAGCTGGTCACTGAGCTCGGCGCGGAAACGTTCGATCTGATACTCGAGATTGCCGGCGATGTGGCGCTCGAAGTGGATGAGGTCGTACCACACCGGGCCGTCGAACTCGCCAGCGGCGAGCAGCGTTGCGCCATCCGGTGTGAAGGACACGGTGTGGACATCACGGCCGGGAGCCACCGAGATCGTGGCCAGGTTGAGCTGGTTGAGAATGTCCCAGAGACGGACGGTGCCGTCAGCGGCTGCCGATGCGAGAATCCGCGGATCGTCGGGCTTGAAGGTAACCCCCCACACCGTGCCTCCGTGGCCTTCGAGCACGGCGACAAAGGAACGATCCGCGATGTTGAGGATGCGAATCGAACGGTCCCACAGACCAAGTGCGAGCAGGGCTCCGTCCGGGCTGTAGGCCATCGACCACAGTCCGCCGCCCTCCACCAGATTGACGGCGCCGAGCGGCTCCCCTTTGACGGTCCAGAATCGTACGAAGTGGTCGCGAGCGACCGTCACCAACGAGACCCCGTCCGGGCTGAAGACGATGCTCAGGCTCTCGGCTGGCAACGGCGTGATGATCTCGATCTCACGGCCGCTCGCGATCGTACGTACCTTGAAGCGGCCGCCGGTCGCAGCGTATGCGAGGTGTCTGCCTGCGTCGTCGAGGTCGATCGCGCGGCTGGTCTGGATAATTCCGTCATCGACCGCGCAGATGAGAGCACCCGAGCCAATGTCCCTTACCCGGATGGCGCCGTCGGCGGACGCGCTCGCCACGCACGTTTGGTCACCACTCACGTCGAGGCTCCGGATCGCGGCCTCATGCCCGGCAATGGTGGTCTGAATGTCGCCGGTGGTGAGCTCGGCGATCTGGATGCGCCCCTGTTCGTTGCCAGAGAGCACGCTGTGCCCGTTGCAGCTGAACACGGCGCTCCTGCATCTCATTTGTTCGGAGATGCGGTATGCCCCCGTCCCACGGTCAACCTCCCACCGTCGCAGCTCGCCACTGTCTATCGTGGCAGTCAGCAGACGCCCCTGCGGGTCCAGCACCAACCCCCACAGGCTGGTGGACGTCGGCACATTCCAGAGGCGCTCGCCACTCGCGAGATCCCAGCGGTCGACCGAGTACCAACAGGCGGAGAAGAGGGTTTGACCGTCGGGGCCGAAGACCAACGAGCGCACCGTGCTGTTTGTGCCCTCAAACGAATCAACGCGGGAGCCCGACCCAAGCTCCCACACGTCGATGCACTGCCCCGTGCCGCCTGCGGCCAGGAACCGCCCGTCGCGAGAGAAGGCAAGAGAGGTGGTTGCTCCAACCGCGGGGAAGACCTTTTGCAGAGGGGGCGCGCCGCGGAGGAACCGCGCGGGAGCACCATCCCAGAGCGTGATTTGGTCGACATGCCCGGCTGCGACGAGCGCGCCGTCGGGGCTGAAGCGAAGGCACTGGACGAGGCCCGCGCCCCGGTCGAGCTCGGCCACCAATTTTCCAGTGTCCCCATACCACAGACGCACGACGCCGTCACTACCGCCCGACACGAGGCGCCTGCCGTCGGGCGCGAAGTCCATCGCCAGAAGCGGGCGATCGCTTGCCTGCCAGCGTTTGAGCGGCGTCCGGGTCGTGAGTTCCCAAACGACGATGACGCCGGTGGCGCCACCAGCGGCAACCAGGCGACCGTCGTCGCTCAAGGCCAGGGCCCTCATCTCGCTGTCCGGCCCGGTGAGCACCGCGTCCACGCGCAACGACGCCGCGTCACGAACAACAACGTGTCCGTCGTCTCCGGCCGACACCAGCACCCGGCCGCTCAAGTCGAGGTCGATTTCGTCGGCCCGTCCGTCGTGCCCGGCCGCGGTCGCAACACAGCGACTGCGCATGAACGACTCCCACAGTGCCCAGTAGGCGTGGAGCGAGTCCGGGGCGCGGAGAAACTCGCGCCACAGGAGCACCTCGGCGGGCCCGACGGCGCCGGTTTGTCCCAGCAAGCGCCCACGCTCGACGTTGCTGATACGAAGCAGCCCAGCAGCCTGATCACGGGCGGCCAGTGCTTCTTGCGACTTGAGGTACATGGCGACCACGGCCACCAGAACGAGGAGTGCGAAGGCAGACACCGCGGCGAGCAGGCGTTTGTTCCGGCGCGCGAGCTTGCCGAGCACGTAGGACGTGCTCGGCGGCCCGGCGTGCACGGGTTGGTTGTCGAAATGACGCTTGATGTCGAGCGCCAAGGCACTCGCTGTGTCGTATCGTTGCCTGGGCTCCTTGGCGAGCGCCTTCATCACGATCCAGTCGAGATCGCCACGCAGACGGCGACGGAGGGTGGCGGAGTCGGCATAGCCACCGGGCGCGTTCCGCCCGACGCGGGTCGACGGACGTTCGGGCTCGACCTCCTTGATCACCCGCTGCATCTCGTACAATCCCGCCTGACGTAGCTTGGTCGCCTCATAGGCGGGGCTGCCGGTGAGCAGCTCGTAGAGCACGAGGCCAAGGGCGTACACGTCGGTACGGGTGTCGACCTCGGCGCCGCCGTCGATCTGCTCCGGGCTCATGTAGGCGGGGGTGCCGATGAACAGGCTCGCCTCGCTCCCGAGCGTGTGCTCGGTCGCGCCGCCGCTGGTCGCCTTGGCGATTCCAAAGTCGATCACCTTGACCACGGGTTGACCGTCCTGCTCGGTGACGAGCACGTTGCTCGGCTTCAGGTCACGGTGGATGACGCTCTTTTGATGGGCATGCTGGACAGCGTCGCAAACGTGGCCAAAGAGCTTCAGTCGCGCGTCGACGTCGAGCCCTCTCTGGCTGCAGTAGGTCGTGATCGGAGAGCCTGACACGAGCTCCAAAACAAAGTACGGCCGCCCGCGGGACGTGGCGCCAGCGTCGAGAATACGGGCAATGTTGGGATGGGTCATGACGGCGAGTGTTTGCCGTTCCACCTCGAAGCGGCTAATGACCTGCCGCGTGTCCATGCCGAGCTTGATAACCTTGATCGCGACGACCCGCCGGATGGGTGCGATCTGCATCGCCTCATAGACCGTCCCCATACCACCTTCGCCGAGCATTGCTTCGATGCGGTAGCGATCGCCGATTATGTCGCCGGGCTTCAGATCCTGGACCTTTTGCTCTGGGCTGAATGCTGCGGCATCGCACTGCGCGAGGGTCGGCCACCGGGACTGGTGCTGGTGGGGGCGAGCAAATGCACGTAACACCTGCTCCTTCTGGTCACTGAGCGGCGGCTCCTCGAGGAAGTCTTCGGCTTTCTGGTCTGCTTCCAGGAGCTCCATGACATGAGATCGGATCGTCGGGTCAGATGCTGGGCAGATCCTGTCGAGCAGCGGGTCACGCTGGACCGGAGGTAGCCCCACGACAGCCTCGAAGATCTCCTCGATTTTCTGCCACCGCTTGGCAAATTCTTTATGGTCACGTTCCACGGCAATCAGCTCCACAAGTCGTCGGCTCGATTCTACACCTGAGGAGGTAACTCCGGAAGAGCACAGGCGCTGCAACACGCTGGGGACTGGGTCGAGTCGCCCATTGCTGACCCGGCCGGGCCTCTACCAGCCGAGCCTGGAGCGAAACCTGCTTTTGCAACAGACCAGATCGCTCAGGATCGCTTGTCGCGCTCTCCGGCCAGCTCTCGGTACAGCCAGGCCTTGGCAAGTCGCCACTGGCGCACCACGGTTGTTCTCGAGAC
>JAAEQG010000233.1 GCA_024231775.1 bacterium | reverse complement strand
GACGATGGCTAACAGCAGAGAGCCGTGGTTGTGAAAACCCATCGCCAGCGCGGCGACGAACATGAGCACCACTTGGATCACGGCGACGACCATCTGCGCCAGGCTGACGCCGGTCAGCAGGCTCCAGGCGCGCAGACGGGTGAGCCGCAGCCTGTGCAGTGTGCGCCACCGGATCTCGCGCGCGACCAGCATGGCGGTTTGGGGAATGATCATCAGCAGGGCGAAAATCATGATTCCGGGCGCGTAGAGGTCGAACTCGGTCTGCGGGCTGACAGGGTCCAATGGTTCCGCGACGACTCTGACTATTTCTGGCTGTCCGGCTTCCCGTTCGGTGACCTGGCGCACGACGTTGTTCAGAATGACGCTGGCCCGGTAGAAACGCATGTAGAGCGCGTCGCCCAGGATGGTGACGGATCGAGTCGCTTCTGCCGAGTTTCCCGGTTCGACGATCAGCAGCGCGGTCACGGTTTGCGCCTCGAGTGCTCGTTCGGCCGCGGGCCGGTCGGCCATCGTCGCCACAGTGATGTCAAATGCCGGTTGGCCGTTGGCGTACTGTTTGGCCTGTAGGGCGTCCACCACCGCCGTGTCGCCGGGGTCTGCGTTGATCACCCACACCGGGTGTGTCACCAGCAGCGGGGTGTTGTAGGAGAGAACGGTGATGACCAGGAATATCAGGGGCATCAACAGTACCAGTCCCAGCAGTTGCGGTTCGCGCGCCATCTCTAGCAGGCTCTTGCGCGCCACGAGCAAGGCTCTCATTCCCGCAATCTCCGTCCGGTCAATTGGATGAACACATCTTCTAACGTGTTCTCGCGCACCCGCACCTCGCCCGCTTTTAGTCCAATCGCCTCCAGTGCGGCCAGGACGGCGGGCAGCGAGCCTACGGCGTTCAGCGCCCGCACTGTCAGCAGGCTGCGGCCGGTGTCCAACAGCACATTGTTGACCAATGACGCCAGGGCCGCCTGCACTCTTTCGCCGCCGGTGGCAGAGATGGGGCCGTCCAGGCGGATCTCTACCACGTCTCCTTCGCCCACGCTGCGTTTGAGTGATTCGGGAGT
>JAAEQG010000232.1 GCA_024231775.1 bacterium | reverse complement strand
GCCCGCCCCCCCCCCGCCCCCCGGCACCCGCCCCCCGGCACCCGCCGCCCGGCACCCGACGCCCGCCACCCGACGCCCGGCACCCGACACCCGACGCCCGGCACCCGTCCCCCGGCACCCGCCACCCGACGCCCAGCACCCGACGCCCGCCACCCGAAGCCCAGCACCCGACGCCCGGCACCCGCCGTCATCCTGAGCGAAGCGCGAGGGGCGAGGCCCATCAACGCGGGGTCGAAGGATCTGGGAGGGGATAGTGGGTGCGCGTTCGAAGGGACCCACAGGTCGGTTCGCCGTCTATCAGATCGGAAGAATTCGAGCGCGCCAGGTGTTTTCATCGATGACGACCAGAGCGCCGGCTTCCAGCTCTTCCTGGCATTTGGAAAGGGCTCGCGCTACCAACTCGCCGCTGTCTTCCGGCAGGAGCCTCCGGCCCCGAATTTGCAGGATACTGGGACCCGTCGCCCGAGTCAGCGCCACGAGCCGACTGAAATCCAGATCATTGGTGAAGATCACGCGGTCATTCCGGCTAGCCCACTCCAGAATCTCCTCGTCAGGTGCTTTGGGATCACCTACTTGGGCCCAGTGGACGGCTTCGAAGCCGATCTGAGCGATCACTCCAACCCAATCAGGGGTCAGGTTCATGTCGATGACGAGTTTCATGCTGTTTCACGGAGCGATACTTCAACTTCTTCGACTCTCCACATGGCGTAAGCCAGCGCTTGCTCAATGTCTTCCGACTCAAGGTAGGGGTAGGCCTCAAGGATTCGGTCTTGAGAATGGCCTGAGGCCAGCAGACCAAGGATGGTCCCTACGGTAACACGCATGCCTCTGATGCACGGCTTGCCGCCCATGACGCGCGGGTCGAGGGTGATTCGATCAAGTTCGGCCATATCGCCACTCCTCCGTGAATCCCAGCCAGTCTATTCGGCCCGAGTCATTGTTTCCCCATCAGCGGAGCCGTGTGGGGATGTG
>JAAEQG010000231.1 GCA_024231775.1 bacterium | reverse complement strand
CGGATAGAGGAGCGAGACCGGGTTCGGTGGCTTGTTGTCCGCTTGTGAGACGTAGACATTCGTCACGAGATACGCGCCCACCTGGCCCGTCACATGATCGCGCAGGAAGTAGTAAACCTTGTAGGTGCCTGGTGTGTTGAAGCTGGTGAAATCGGGGTGCGCTTCCAAGTCCGCATGGGTCCAGCGGTAACCCCATTCACCACCACCCAGGTCTTGTATCCCCGAAGCGTAGATAGGCCCAATCATCTCGGCCACACGCTGGAGATCCGCGCGGCCACCAGGCGGCAATTCGCCGTTGTCATAGAGTGGCGCCTTGATCTCGAGCCACGCCTCATCCTCGGACTCGGGCACACGGCCCGCGGTCTCAGCGACGACTTCACCCACGCTTGCGCTGGCCTCAATAAACTTCGGTGCGCTCACGCGGAACCACGTCACCCCATTACCCGCATTCGAACCCAGCCCGAGTTCCATACCCGAGACCCGCGCACCGTCCTCACCACTCACCGTCGAGAGCTGCCCTGTCGTGGCGAGGCCGTCACCATTGTCATCCAAGCGCGGATGCTGCGGTACCTCGCCCGCGGCACCATTGCTTCGGGAGTTCGTGTACTCCGCCGTCTTGGCGGATGCCAACTCGAAGGATTCCTTGAGTTTGCGTCCCGCGCCCGCGTTCCGGAAGAACTCCATCAGGAAGAACTCACCATCGCGCACACCCGTCTCCGGATTCTCGACACCGCGATACGAAATCTCGTCCACCGAACTGCTCGTGATCACCACCCGGTTCGGACCCGAGACCTCGTCCACGAAACTCCCCGAATAACACGCCCCATAGATGACAAAGATATGCTGGTCCG
>JAAEQG010000230.1 GCA_024231775.1 bacterium | reverse complement strand
CGGACCAGCATCGCGGCCTGATCTTTTTGTTCAGCCGGGAGGAGACCTTGCGCGAGGCGATCCAGTATCACCAACCTGTCCTGGAGCACTGCTGGCTGCTGGTCACACCGCAGATGCAGGAGCGCGCGGCCCGGTTCGCGAGTGCTTTCACCGGTCTGGGCTTTATCCTCCACGCTATCGGCGATCACTATGACGCCAACGCCTGCTACCGGACGGTGCGCGACGTCTACCGGCGCGAAGCGCTGCGCATGGGCATTCCGCCCGAGCGGGTCATCGCCGACATCACCGGCGGGACCAAGCCAATGACGATGGGCGTGGTCGTGGCGTGTATGGAAGGCGGCTACCCGATCGAGCACGTGCCCACCGCCTTTGACGCCGCCGGACAGGCAAGCGGCCCGCTGCCGCCAATTCAGATCGTGATCCTGGGTCGAGGCGGGCACGCCAACGGCAGCGTTTGATCAGGCACATCCCGTTCGCGGGACGGGTGCGCCGGTGTATATCGAGAAAGGAGTGGCCTATGAAGCAACGAGAGTACCGTACCCTCATCCTGGCGAGCCTGCTGCACGATGTCGGCAAGCTGCTCAACAAGCCCCAGGGCAAGGATCACGCCATCTATGGCGTCGAACTCGTTCAAGGTTCGCCCTACGCGACCCTGATTCGAGATAGATTTTCTGAGGACGTGGATTTCGACCTGTTGTGCTACCTCATTCTGCGCCACGATCCCTACGTAAAAGAAGAGGAGGCGCCCCAATACAAAGGTCCCTGGGATTTGCCCCAGCACAAGAGTCTGCTCAACCGCATTCGTCGGGCCGATGCCATCTCGTCCGGAGAGCGATCGTCAGACAAAGTCTATGGTCAGGAAGCGCGGAGCGACCGTGCTTTGGACTGCATTTTTGCGCCCCTCGACCTGGGCCGTCCCACCGGTGCGGTTGACCGCAAGTATGTTCCCACGCCCCTTTATCCGGTCGAGGCATTTCCCGTCGAGAACGTCGAGCCGCTGACGGACGCGCACTACCGGCCGCTGCAGAACGATTTCAAAGCCGCGCTGGCCTATGCCCTGGAACACGCCCAGAACTGGAACGAACTGGAGGCGTGGGTCTACTCGCTGCTGGAGCGGTACACGTGGGCTGTCCCCAGCGCCGTCGACCGCCCGCCCCGTGACGTCTCCCTCTTTGACCACGTCCGCACCAGTTGCGCCATCGCGGCCGCCCTCTATATCCGCGATCGGCCCGAGTTCGCCGAGGTCAAACCCCCTCGTTCCTCCTTTTTGCTCATCCAGGGCGACATCTCTGGCGTGCAGGACTATATCTATACCGTGGCCAACGTCGGGCCGGGCGGAGTCGCCAAGCGATTGCGCACCCGCTCCTTTTTCATCACTGCGCTGATCGAAACCGTCGCT
>JAAEQG010000229.1 GCA_024231775.1 bacterium | reverse complement strand
GGCTCCACGTCGCGCACGTGCGTCGCGTCCACGATGTCCAGCGCGCAGGTCTCGGACGCCACGACCGTGGTCCCGTTCTCCATCCGCCCCAGAGACAGCGGTCGGAACCCCAGGGGGTCCCGAATCGCCACCAGCCGATCGCGAAACAACAGCAACAGCGAGTACGCACCTTCCAGTTGGCCCATGAGCTTGGGCAGCGAGTGGCCGTTTTCGCAGAACTCCGGACTGGCCAGCAGGTGTACGATGACCTCGGTATCGCTGCTGGTCTGGAAGATATGGCCTTGGGCCTCGAAGCGCCGCCGGATCTCCGCGGCGTTGGTGATCGTACCGTTGTGGGCGATCGCCACCGGACCTTCAGCACACTCGAAGAGCAGCGGTTGGGCGTTGGCTTCGCAAGACGATCCTGCGGTCGAGTAGCGCACGTGACCGATGGCGACCGGATTGCGTAGCGGTCGCAGTGCGTCGGCGTCGAAGACTTGGGTAACCAGCCCCTGCCCTGCCCGGCGCAGGATTCTATCCCCGTCGGTTGTGCAGATCCCCGCCGATTCCTGTCCACGATGTTGTTGGGCGTACAGTCCGAGCTGAGTGAGTTCGGCAGCGTCGGGATGGCCCGCCACGCCGAACAGCCCGCAATGATGTCGCAGCGCGTTCTGACTCACGCGTGGCCCTAATCCGCCGACAGACACGCGGCGATCCGTCACCAGCACCCCGTCGCCACCGCCCCAGGCTGTGGCGCTCGCCTTGCGACTTCGACAGTAGCGCCGAAGGCTTCT
>JAAEQG010000228.1 GCA_024231775.1 bacterium | reverse complement strand
GGCGGTTTTTCGCTGGTGGCCCAGAGCGATCAGCCGGTTTATCAGGATGTGAACACGGCGGACGGACGCTTCGACTTGGGTTTCTCCGAGGTAGATTCCGAGGTTCTTGGCGCCGCCACCGTCCACGGGGTGAGGGTCAAGCCGGGCGACGATGCAAGTTGTTTGAATCTTTACCAGGCCCGACAGCCGAGGATTCTGGGCGTGCCCGATTCGGTCATCTCCCGAGGCGGGTTTGCCTGGACCAAGACGGCGGCAAGTTCGCCAGAGGAACGGGAGAATCCCTGGTTGCTCTTGAACCGTGAACTGCCGCCGGACGAGGACGGCACGCCGCGGGTGCCGGTGGTGATCGATATGGCCACGGCGATGTGGGCCTTGCACCTCTACGGTGGCCCTGGAGAGACGCTCGACGTGACCGATCGCACCGGCCGGACCATTCGGATGGAACTCGTCGGCATGCTGAAGAACAGCATCCTGCAGGGCGACCTGATTACGAGTGAAAAGGCGCTGTTGCGACACTTTCCCGAGGTCGACGGGTATCGGTTCTTTCTCGTCGAGAGTCCGGTGGAGCAGACGGCCAAGGTAGCAAGCACGCTCGAACGAGCTTTGGGCGACCGGGGCTTCGCTACAGAGACCAGCGGGCGTCGGTTGGCGGCGTTTCTGGCGGTGCAGAATACGTATCTCTCTACGTTCCAGAGCCTGGGAGGGCTGGGACTTTTGCTGGGGACCTTTGGACTGGCCGCGGTTCAACTCAGGTCGGTATTTGAACGCCGACACGAACTGGCTCTGCTCCGGGCCACCGGTTTCAGACGCGCCACGCTGGGGTGGATGGTGATGCTGGAGAACGGCCTGTTGCTCTTGGCGGGATTGGGCTGTGGGGTGGTGGCCGCGATCGTGGCGGTGTTGCCGCATCTTCTGGCGGGGGCGGCTTCGATTCCGTGGCTTTCGCTGGGCGGGACGCTGTTGCTGGTGCTGGGGACTGGGCTGGTGGCTGGGTTGGGGGCGGTTCGGGCGACGTTGCGGGCTCCGCTGGTGGCGGCGCTTAGGGGGGAATAGCAGGGCGTTTTTTCTAAACGAGTGAGGGGGGTGTTTAGAAATCTTAGGGCGATTGTGCTGGCTCTAACTGGTTGTGGTAATGTATTTTACGAATTGTGATCTCGCCGCAACTTCCTGTTAAGATGGGTAAAAGTGATCAACAATAAATCGGTTCATCAGGGAACTGGCGTTGACCGGCGTACAAATGTACGTAAAATCCTTTGCGTACATTTGTCCTTGAGGTTTCTCTGGGGAAGGTCTGACGATGGGTGAGAGGCCGAGGCTTTCGAAGGGGGAGTTGGAGGTTGCCCGGCGGTTGTGGGAGTTGGGGGAGGGGACGGTGCGGCAGGTGCACGCGGCGTTTGGGGCCGACCGGGCTATCGATTTCACCACGGTTCAGACTTATCTGAGGCGGCTGGCCAAGAAGGGGTACGTGCGGACTTGGCTCACCGGGCGGACTCGCGTCTATGCGCCGCTGGTGAAGTCGAAGACGGTTATCAGCGAGACGGTGGACGATCTGGTGGAGCGGTTGTTTGGTGGTGAGACGCTGCCGCTGGTGAGGCACCTGATCGAGGATCGTGGGATCGGCGAGGAGGAATTGGGCGAGCTTCGCAGGCTGATCGATCGGCTGGAGGAGGATAGCCATGATTCCGGTCGATGAGGGGCTGGCCCGGCTGGCTTGGACGCAGGCTTGGCAGGTCACGATTCTGATTCTGGTGGTGGCGGTGTTGACGCGGCTGGTGGCAAGGAATCGGCCGCATCTGGCTCACGTGCTCTGGCTGGTCGTGCTGGTGAAGTGCGTTACGCCACCGGTGTTTTGCAGCACCAGCGGGGTCTTTTGTTGGATGCAGACGAGGCC
>JAAEQG010000227.1 GCA_024231775.1 bacterium | reverse complement strand
TGTCGGTATCAGTATCAGTATCAGTATCACTGTCGGAATCAGAGTCGGAATCAGTATCAGAATCCATATCCGAGTCCGCATCAGTGTCCATGTCAGAGTCGCTGTCTATGTCTGCATCTGCATCCCCATCCGTATCGCTATCGACATCTGCATCCGAGTCGCCGTCCGAGTCCCCATCCGAATCCCCGTCCGCGTCGCCCCCCGCCGTATCGCTCGTGTCAGGTCCGGCGTCCTCGGCAAGGTCTTCCCCGGAGGAAGAGGATCGCCAGCAGCCTCCCCCGGCCAGCAAAACACCCATCAGCAATGCAACAAGAACCTTCATCCACATTCCCCTCGATCTTCAGATTGTACCGGACTGCGAGGGGGACGGCAATTGTTGACGGAAAACATTGGAGATATTCGAGGTGTCCATAGACATAGCAGCCTGTCCTTTGGCGATGTGCGGATGACAGATACACGCCTCCAGCCAAGCCCTCAGAGAACCCTATGCCCCGCTCCGTGGTCCGAGGGTGACAACATCACCTGGAACGATCCCGAGTTCAGCGAACGCATGCTCATTGAACACCTGACCCAGGATCAATGATCTATGGGCAGATCAACGTGTTTCAGCGAGACCGCGGGCTTGAAATCCTGAAGAACGCATACGCCGCCGTGAAGCCGGGAGGCCGCCGTCCTGGTACTCCGCCTCGTCAGGGCTGTTCTCCGCCACGCCGCACATTGTCTTGCAGGAGGCCTTCCGGCACGAGGATACCAAGGCGTCCGCTAATCGCTTCTCCAACATCGACGGTCAGACAGGCGGAGTCAGCGCCTATTCGGTGACCAATGATTGCCCCGAAAACCACCCGCACTTCTTCTGTCGGCTCCAGACACAGAGCCCCACTTGGCACGCGCAGGTGGGGCACTATTATCGTTCGGGAAGACGCGCGCCGAAGACGGAGTACAGCACGGGGAGCACGAGGAGCGTCGCGATGGTCGAAGTGATCATGCCTCCCAACACAACTGTGGCGAGCGGCCGCTGGACCTCGGCTCCCACACCCGTGTTGAACGCCATCGGGATGAAGCCGAAAGCCGCCACCATGGCAGTCATCAGCACTGGCCGCAGGCGAGTCTCAGCAGCTTCCCGGATAGCCTCGAGCGGCGCCCTCCCCCGTTTGAGCAGCTGCATGACGTAGGATACGAGCACCATGTCTCCTAGAACGGCGACTCCCGACAGCGCGATGAAGCCCACGCCCGCCGAGATCGAGAACGGCATGTCGCGTACCCACAGAGCTATGATACCGCCCACTGCGCCGAAGGGGACACCGGTGAACACGCGCAGCGCGTCGGCTGCCCTCCCGTAAGTCAGGTAGAGCAGCGAGAATACGAGCAACAGGGCGATCGGAACGACGATCATCAGGCGCTTCTGCGCGCGCTCGAGGTTCTCGAACTGCCCGCCGAACCGAACGAAGTAGCCTTCCGGCAGGTCGATCCTTTCGAGAGCGCGCCGCACGTCACCCACGAACGAGCCCACATCGCGCTCGCGGACGTTCGCCTGCACTACCACGCGGCGCTTGGCCCACTCGCGCTGGATCGTGGACGGACCTTCCACCACCTCAAACCTGGCGACCGAGGACAGAGGTATCTGTGCGCCGGTCTCGGTGCGGATCTGCACCCGGCGTATGCGCTCCGCCGAGCTGGTGACGTTTTCCCCGTAGCGCAGCACCAGATCGAAGCGGCGCTGTCCTTCGACCACCTGTCCGACCACGCGTGTTCCCAGTGACTCGACAACGTCCAGGATTTCGCCCACAGGGAGGCCGTAACGCCCGGCGGCTTGGCGATCGACGTCGATGGTCAGCATCGCCTGCCCAGTGAGCTGCTCCACGACGACGTCCACCGCGCCGGGTATCATCATCACGGCCTCGAGTATCTCGTCGGCCTTGCTCTTCAGCAGCTCGAAATCGTCGCCAAACAGCTTAATCCCCACGTCGGAACGGATGCCGGCGACCATCTCGTTCACCCGCATCTCAATAGGCTGGGTGAAGACGCTCCGCATGCCGGGCATGCCCTCGAGCGCGGCGCTCATCGACTCGACCAGCTGATCTTGCGTGCCCGCCACCTCCCATTCGTCGCGGGGCCTGAGGGTGATGAAGACGTCCGATACCTCGAGCCCCATCGGGTCGGTAGCCACCTCCGCGGTTCCGGTGCGGGTCCAGATATGCTCGATCTCGCTGGGAAAGCGCTCGAGCAGGAACCGTTCGAGCTGGGTGCCGTAGCGCACGGATTCCTCGAGGGAGACGCCGGCGATGCGCACGGTGTTGATCACGACCGCCTGCTCACGAAGCCTCGGGATGAACTCCGTGCCGAGGCCCGCTGCGATAAATCCCGCGTTGAGCAAGATCAGAGAGGCGAGGATCAGCACGAACTTGCGATGCTCGAGGACCCAGTCGAGGAGGGGGCGATAGAGCCACTTCAGCCCGCGGACGATGCGATTGTCCCGGTGCCCGTGCCCCTTCTTCAACATGTAGCTCGCCAGCACCGGCATCAGCGTCATCGACAAGATCATCGATCCGGCCAGGGCGAAGACGACGGTGAGCGCCATCGGACGAAACAGCTTCCCCTCGATCCCTTCGAGGAAGAGGATCGGCAGGTAGACGATCGCGATGATCAGCTCGCCAAATAGAGTGGGCTTGCGGACCTCGACGGCAGCGTCGCGCACGATGTCGAGCACGCTGCGGCCGGAGTCATTGTCGCCGAGTCGGCGCGCGGCGTTCTCCACCATGATCACCGAGCTGTCGACGATCAGGCCGAAGTCAATAGCACCCAAGCTCATCAGACTGCCCGCTATCCCGAAACGCAGCATCGCGTTGAATGCGAAGAGCATCGAAAGGGGGATGGCGAGTGCGACGATCAATCCTGCGCGGAGATTGCCCAGCAGCGCGAACAGCACGGCGATGACCAGCAGCGCCCCTTCGAGGAGGTTGGTGCGGATGGTCGCGAGCACTTCGTCTACCAGGTTCGTGCGACTGTATACCTCGGTCAGTTTTGCCTGTTCGGGCAAGCTGCGCTGCACTTTCGCGAGCTGCTCCTCGAGCCTCTCGGTCAGTTCCCGGCTGTTCTCGCCCATCAGCATGAACCCCAGACCTAGAACAGCTTCACCTCGCCCCTGGTAGGTAGCCGCGCCGCGACGGATCTCGTGTCCCAGGGCGACATCGGCCACTTGAGAGAGAGGAACCGGTGTGCCGTCGATGGTCGCGAGGACCATCGCCTCGAGGTCGGCGATGCCCGTGACCAGGCCCTGCCCCTGGATCAGCTGAGCTTCGCCCGCCTGGTTCAGGACCCCGCCGCCGGCGTTGCGGTTGCCGTGACTGAGCACCCTCGACACGTCGTCCAGGGTGAGCTCGTGCTTGATCAGACGTAACGGATCGACGACCACGTGAAATTGCTTCTCATGGCCGCCCCAGGTGTTGATCTCGGCGACCCCGGAGACCTGAACCATCTGCGGCCGGACGACCCAGTGGTGCAGGGTCCTGAGCTCCTGTGTCGAGAGCGTTTCCGAATGCAGAATGTACTGGAACACCTCGCCCAGCCCGGTGGAGACCGGACCCAGCGCCGGGCGTCCCACGCCTTCGGGTAGCTCCACCGATGAAAGGCGTTCGCTCACTACCTGCCGCGCGAGATAGATGTCGGTGTCATCACCGAAGATCGCCGTCAGCTGGGAGAATCCGAACTTCGAGAGGGAACGCACCTCGGTGAGACCCGGCAGCCCGGAGATGGCCTGCTCGACCGGGAAGGAGATCAGCCTCTCTACCTCGAGCGGCGAGAGGGCTGGCGCCGTCGTATTTATCTGAACTTGCACCGGCGTGGTGTCAGGGAAGGCGTCGAACGGCAGGCGCGAGAAGCTCGCCAGGCCCACCAGTGCCAGTACCACCGCGGCCAGTATGACCACCGGGCGGTGACGTAGACAGAGATCGATTATCCAAGTCAGCATCGGTTCAATCGCCTTTCTGCTGCACTGCCTCGCAGCAGCCTGCGCCAATGCTTCCCGGCATGATCTCAGTGCGCAGGAGCACGGCACCGGTGGTTACCACGCTCTCCCCGGGCTGCAGCCGACCCGCGACCTGCACCCGTTCACCGTCGCCGTGGCGCTGCACGACCCGCGGCCGATAGACGCCCTCGGCGGTGCGTATAAACACCACCTCCAGGTCTCCGATCCGTTGTACGGCAGACCGCGGAACGGACGTTGTGCTCCGGGGGGAGCCGATCTCGATGCGGGCGGTCGCGAACTGATTGGCGCGAAGATGGCTAGAGGGATTGGGCACCTCGGCGCGCGCCGTCACTGTCCGCGTCCGTGGGTCTACCTCGGCCGCGATCCACTTGATCTCCCCTTCGATGTCAGCGTCTTCACTGCCCTGGACCGTGACGTTAATCCGCTGCCCTAGCGAGATCTTTGAGGTGTGGGCCTCCGGTACTTCGCACAGCACCCACATGACCGAGGTGTCGGCGATGGTGGCGAGGGACTCTGTCTCGGTGGCTATCAGACCGACCACCGCGGGACGGCGCACAATGGTGCCGCCGATGGGAGCGGTGAGTGTGTAGCGTCCCGATGGCGCCGACCGGGCCGCGCCGGTCATACGCAGGGTGGCCCCGGCGGCGCTCGCCTCGGCTCGCGCGCTCGCCAGCTCTTGTTTGGCGAGCTCCACCGCCCGGACCGAGACGGCGCCGCCCGCCTCCAGTTCGCGTTTGCGCTCCAGATTGGCCCGGGCTGTGCGGACGTGTTCGCGCGCGGATTGCAGGGCGCCCTGGGTCTCTCCGACGCGCGTGCTCTCCAGCTCGAACAGCGGGGCGCCGCGCTTGACTGTCGCGCCGCGCTCGACGCGAACACGTCGCACGATGCCGGGCACGACGGCGCGGACGTGGGCTATTCGATCCGCATCGAACGCGATGCGAGCCGCGCACTCGATCGACGCGGTACCCCGATGCTGTTCCACCAGCTCGGTCTGGATTCCAGCCGAGCGTTCCAGGTCGGGTGAGTCGAGGCGGACCGTACGCGCTTCGATGGCCGCCTCTTTCGCACCCGCGGGGGGCTGCTGCGGATTGCACAACGGGCACACAGACTCCGGGAACCCGTGGGCCTCGCACCAATCGCCGTTCGCCTTGAACTCGGCGATGAGCGACTGATTGCACTTGGTGCACTTGGACTCGGGCAACCCGTGACCCATGCACCAGTCCGCGACCGGAGCCGCTGCTGCGGCGGGTCTCGCGATGACCAGATCGGGATGGCAGATCAGACACTGGGATTCCGGCAGCCCGTGCTCGTCGCACCAGTCGCCGGCCTCCTCGAAGGCGGCGATCAGCTCCGGGTTGCAGCGCGTGCACTTGGATTCGGGAACCCCGTGACCCACGCACCAATCCTCGTGCGAGCCGGGTCGCACGCCGTGGGGTGTGTGATCAGGTTCTTCGCTGGAGGCTGCCCCGGCCC
>JAAEQG010000226.1 GCA_024231775.1 bacterium | reverse complement strand
GTCACAAGAAGCACCGCCGTAACGGGATGGGGCTTGCGCACTATCGCTGGCCGAACGCCTACTTTGCCGAGCAAGGGCTGTTCAGCATGGAAGCAGCCTATGAGCGGCTCCGTCAACCCGTTGGGCGGTGAACCACCGACTGGAGAGCCGGATGCGGGAGAACCGCACGTCCGGTTCGGAGGGAGGGGAGACCGGGAAACCGGTCTTCCCTACCCCTATCGTTGATTGCGCAGTCATCCTGGGCCTGGGATCAGGCCAGACTTGGGATCAGTCCTGGATGTCGAAGAAGGTCTGCTGTTCGGGCGATTCCACCGCGGCGCGCTGTTTTACGTTTCGTATCTCGTCAATGAACTCGTCCACATCGTTGAACTTGCGATATACGCTCATGAAGCGCACGTAGGCGATGTGGTTCAGCTTGCGCAGATGCCGGGCGACGTGAGCGCCGATCTCGACGCTGGTTACCTCACGATCGTGATCGCGGAAGATGTCGCCCTCGACCGCGTCGGCCACCTCCTCCAGGCGGTCCACGTCGATGTCCAGCTTGTAACAGGCTCGCTCCATCCCCGCGATGATCTTCTCGCGGCGGTAGGGTACGCGTGAACCGTCGTTCTTGTGCACGGTGAGGCGCAGCTCCTCCTCCACGCGCTCCTTGGTGGTGAACCGGCGCTTGCACGCGGTACACAACCGGCGTCGCCGAATCGCCGAGCCCGCGTCGGTGGCTCGTGAGTCGATGACCTTGTCGCGGTTAACCTCTTTGCACGAGGGGCAACGCATGGAAGCTGAAACACCCCATCTCTAGATTACCCACCGGGGCTGCCAACCGTGCGAGCCGCCCCGACATCTGGCTATACTGTAAGCCTACCCGCCCCAGATGTAGCGGGTCAAGCCCCCAGAAAAACCCATCCGCCGGGCTTGGAGGAACCACGACCGTCGACTACCTTACGGGCTATGGCTGCTCAGATGGTGGAAAAGCGGATTGGCGGGGTCAAAGTCCAGGGCTACAGCCTGGCGGGCGAGGAGACGGTCATCGCCGTTCCCGAGCTGAATGTGTGCTTCGACCCCGGGCGGGCGCCGGCAGAGATCATCCCGATCGACAATCTGTGCGTGTCGCACGGCCACATGGACCACGCGGCGGGGGTTGCGTATTACCTCTCCCAGCGTTCGTTCGTCGGCAACGCTCCGGGGCGGGTCATCATCCATCGTCGGTTTGCCCAGGACGTTCAGCGCTTGATGGCGGTTTGGGCGGACCTCGAGGGTCATCCTTCGCCGGGGGTGATCCAGGGGGTGGTCGACGGGGAGGAGGTGACGCTTCGGCGGAACCTCGTGCTGCGGGCGTTCGACGTGAGGCACTCCGATGGCGCCCTGGGGTTTGCGGTGGTCGAGAAGCGCCACAAGCTCCGGCCGGAGCTGGCTGAGCACACCGGTCCGCAACTGGTGGAGCTGAAGAAGCAGGGGGTGGACATCCACGTCCACCGGGAAGTGTCGCTGGCGGCGTACTGTGGCGATACTGCCGTAGGTGATTACCTGTACCTGGACCACGTGCGCAACGCGCGGGTCTTGTTCCTGGAATGCACGTTCTTCACTCAGGAGCACGTGACCCGAGCCCGAGCCGGCCGCCATATCCACGTCCGCGATCTGCGCGAGGTTCTGCCGCGTCTGAACGGCGAGCATATTGTGCTGGTCCATCTGACCCGCCGGACCGGTCTAGGAGAAGCCAAAGCGATTCTCCGCAATACGGTATCGCCAGCCGACCTCGAGCGAATCACCATCCTGATGGATCGCCCCCGCCGCCATCCGCGGCCCCCGCGCCAGCCGGAAAGCCGTCGGCCCCGATCAAACGAAGAAGCGCCCACCCAACGCGGACCGAAGAGCTGAGCGGACATGGCGGGGCGGAAGAGGGGGGGCACGGATCTAGCTCAAGAGGCCCTGCACGTATTGCGTGGAGCGCTGGTCGTCTGTGTTAGAAGCAGACCTGCACGCCCCCTCTTCCTTGGACCCTACTTCTTGGGTCTGCGCCCACAGGTGAGTCAAGGCCTCATCCTGCGCGCGTGCCTGCGGCACACCGCCGCCAATCCACCGAGTGCGAGAAGGGAGAGCGTTGCAGGCTCGGGCACCAAGACCGCTACTCCGCCGTTGAACCCGTCCTGGGGCACATAGACACGACCGGATGTGTCATCCCAATAGGGGGTGCCCCGTGCCCATCCGGTTAGGATTAGGAGGTCATCTTCGATGAAGTCAACCGACTGACTTGCCAAGTCAAAGACCCTGATACCTGGACCGTCATTCAGCACCAAAGCATGGGTTCCGTCCGGCGAAACAAAGAACCCCTTGGCGTCGGGCAGAGACCAGAAGTCGAGTTCATCCATAGTCGCGGTGTCGATGAGATGCACCTTGTCGCCGGACGCCTCAGGCACGTAGGCCACGCTACCATCCGGACTCAGGGAGAATCCCACGTGGTTTTCACTTCCCGAGAGATCATGCGTGTCAACCACCTGCATATCAGACGTGCGTATTTTGTGCAGTCTCTTCGGCGTGGTGTTGTCGGTGATTGTGTAAACATACGCGTCGTCCGGGCTGACGACGATATGGTGTCCCGGCTCACCGTTGACAGGTGCAGGGATGCCCACCACGGAGTCGGTGAACGTATCGATCTTGTGAATGGACCCCATGGCACCGGTCCCGGGGTGGTTCTCGCCCACATAGAGGTATCTGCGCTGGCTATCAAACTCCAGACCTGTGGTCCAAGACCCCAAAGGGAGCGACGCATCAAGGTTGCCCGTCGTCAGATTCATCTTTGCGACGTCGCCCGGGTAATAGCGGGTTGTCCAAATGTGCTGACCGTCAGCAGATACTCGTCCTGCCCACGGTGAGCCTTCGACGGGATAATCCCGAATATGCTCGTACGTGGGGGTCGCCTCGAACGCCCTGTATCCCTCGTCGAAGCTCCCGAAATGCGCACGAGCATAGACCGTACTCCTGTCAGGTGACAGGTCAACACTCGTGCATATTGGTGCGTCCAAGAAACCATCAAGATGGTAAGCGGGCACCGCCTGGACGGCTGAGCTGGCGGTCGCCAAGCTCAACAACAGACCGATCGAGAGATTCACCTTCATCGTACTTTCTCCTTAGCTAGTTGTGTGGGGCGGGTCGCACCTGCCGCGCCGCATCGCGCGACTCATGTTTCCGACGGGCAAGACCCCTCCTACCGGACTTCTCTTCGCTAGTAACCTCCCCCCTCAATCTCCGAGTACTTGCTTGTCTTTCGTTCACACAAGTCGTTTCGCGACCCAGGATTAGGATTGGACGAATAACGAGGTTCTCCGTCGGTAGAAACGGAACCTGTGCGATTCGAGCGCACTATTAATGGACGATTCTGTGCAGGTGGCACTGGAATCCATCCGCGCATTCTGGTAATTTGGTAAGGTGGCTTACGACTTCCGGCCAACGCGGAGCGCGTGACATGACGGCACCATCTTCAGGCCCGCTGACCGAACTCCTGGTCGCAGTCGGACGCGGAGACACATCCGCACACGATAAGCTGTGGACCCTGATCTACGATGAACTGCGGCGCGTCGCCCGCGCTCAGTTGGCTGGCGCGGTCCCGGGTCGGGATCGCCAGCCCACCTCTCTGGTCCATGAAGCCTATCTGCGGCTTTCCGCCGGCGCGGACCTCGAATTCGCCGACCGCAGACATTTCTTTGCCGCAGCCGCACAAGCGATGCGCCACTTGCGCATTGATGACGTACGTAAGAGAAACAGCCAGAAGCGCGGCGGTGGCCGAAGGCCGGTCTCGCTCGAGGAGGTTGCCGAGGTTGCCGGAGGAGTCGCCCGATCGCAGGCGCTTGGCGACGATCTTGTGGAGTTGCTCGCGCTCGACGAAGCCCTCACCAAGCTTGAGCAGCGCGACCCGCGACGAGCCCAGGTGGCAATGTTGCGGTACTTCGCCGGACTGAGCATCGACGAGACCGCCGAGGCCCTGGGCTTGTCGCCGCGAGCGGTAGATAATGACTGGCACTTCGCCCGTGCCTGGCTGCACCGGGAACTGGCGTGATGTGCGGCCATTGTGAATCTCGATCCCGCCTGGGCTTGGCGGGCCGCTGAAGGTAGCGCCACGAAATGACCGACGAGCGATGGCAAAGGATACAGCAACTCTTTGACCGAGCACGGACCTGCCGCCCGGAGGAGCGCGGTGTCTTGCTGGCTGAGGCTTGCGGCGATGACGCGGCGCTGCGGGCAGAGGTGGAGTCGCTGCTTACCCATGACCGGCGCGCAGCCCCGGAGTTTCTGCAACCCCCCGAACCCGGCCCGCAGGTTCGACCGGCGCCCGCCCCGGACAAGCCGGATCCACTGGTCGGTACGGTGGTGGGGCGCTGCCGCGTCGAGCGTGTGATCGCCTCCGGCGGGATGGGCACGGTGTACCTCGCCCAGCAGGAGCATCCGCACCGCCAGGTAGCCCTCAAGATGATGCGGTTGGGTATTGCCTCCAGTTCAGCCTTGCGTCGCTTCGAGTACGAATCCGAGATTCTGGCCCGTCTGCGACACCCCAACATCGCCCAGGTCTACGAAGCCGGTACGCATCCCGCGGATCCGAGACGCGACCACACGGGGGCGGACCACACTGGCGCCGTGCCCTACTTCGTGATGGAGTACATTCCAGACGCCCGGACCATCATCCAATACGCCGGCGAGCAGCACCTCGGTACACGCCAGCGCCTGGAGCTGTTCGCACAGGTCTGCGACGCAGTCCATCACGGACACCAGAAGGGGATCATTCACCGCGACCTGAAGCCGGGAAACACGTTGGTCGACTCCTCCGGGCAGGTGAAGATCATCGACTTCGGCGTAGCCCGCTCGACCGATTCGGACATCGCGGTCACCACGATGCAGACCGATACCGGACAACTCCTCGGTACGCTTCAGTACATGAGCCCCGAACAGTGCGCCGCGAATCCAGGTGATCTGGACATGCGCAGCGACGTGTATTCCCTCGGCGTAATGCTATACGAACTGGCATGCGACCAGTTGCCCTATGATGTTACGGACACCACGATTCTGGGCGCGGCACGGATGATCTGCGAGCACGTACCCACCCGGCCAAGCACGATCAGGAAGATCCTGCGCGGAAACGTCGAGGCGATCGCGCTGAAGGCCCTGGCCAAGGACCGCAACCAGCGCTATCAGTCTGCGGCGGACCTCGCCCGCGACATCCGCCGCCACCTCAACCATGAGCCGATCGAGGCCCGGCCGCCCACCGCGTGGACGAGAGCCCTCCGCTGGGTGGCCAAACACCCGCTGGCGACCACCGCCGCGCTCGGTGTGATCGTCGGCGCCGTTGCGGCCATGATGAGCGGGAGCGTCATCTACTGGTATCGAAGCGTTCGCCCGTCCGACGTTCGCTTGAGCGATGATCGTCGGACAGCCGAACTGCTATCGGTCGATGGCACGGTCGTGCACGAGTGGTCAGGTGAACATCCTGGGTGCATCAAGTTCGCCCAGATTATCGAGCTCGCCCCGGAGTTCCGTTGGGACAGATTGGCCATTCTGGGATTCGACGCAGTGCAGGGCCAGAAGCATCCCTACTCACTCTGCGCCTACGACCTAGCAGGGAGTCTCCAAGACCCGGTCTGGGAACGTCACATTGAACCGAGTTTGCTCCCCTCAAGAACGGCCAAAGATCACGCCCTCCACTCAGAGGACTTTGGCATCGACAAGTGTTGGTTATTCGACATATTCGAGCAGAGCCGAGGTGACGAAATCGTAGCGGTACACGCATGGTCCGGCTCAGATCGGGCCATTCGCATCTACGCGCAAGACGGGACCGTGGTCTATCAAGCATGGTACGACGGCGCGGTGGGCGACTGTTACTGGATGGCTGACGCCGGGCTACTCGTGTTCAGTGGACTGAACTGTGAGGCGTACTGGATTCAGCGCGGTTGCCCTGAGGCACCCAGCCCGAATCCAAGTGTCGTCTTCGCGATTCGGCCGCAGTTCGACTCCCTGTCGACTGAGTATCTCTCGGCAGAACCGGGAGCGATCTCACGTGACTTCGCCTGGTACAAGTGTCTGCTACCGTGTGATGCATGGGATCGGATCGACTACTGGCGCCTGCAAGCGCCGGTCGGACAGTATGATCCTCGTCGGTCGGTGTCCCTCGTCCTGGTCGTGGATTCTGAGCTTGAAACGGGCTTTGCGTGGGTGATCGACGATACCGGTGAGGTGACCGACGCCCACCAGGTAGGGGACGCATACTCGGTCAATCGGCTACGGTTTCCCGAGGGCGATCCAAGACGGCTACCTGATCCAGACCTGTTCCACCTAGGTCCGCTCCCGCCGATCACTTCGTCATCAGGCGAGGTAGTAAACCAGTTGCCGACTGTAGATTGAGCATCCGGTCCGGGCGGCTCCTGCTCCGCTGTGCCTGGATTGGGGATGCTGAAGGCTACGTCTGACAGTTTCCGCGGCGGGCACCGTCCCCGCCGACTGACGGCCTGCGAGATGCAGGCCGCTACAATGACCTGAGGAACCGACACGACCTTTCCTGGAACGGTGCCAGAACCTATCCCATTGCTCCCCTCCCTGCACGGAGGGGCAGGGAGCGGTTGGATTCTCTGACGGTTGCCCCTCTCCCAACCTCTCCCCACTGGGGAGAGGGGGCTTTTGGATGGCTTCTAGTAGAGCAGCTCTCCGCCGGTGTTTCCCTCGGGGCCTTCGTCGTGCTCCCATCCTCGGCGGACCAGGCCTAGACCGTGGACGCAGGCTTCGAACTCGTCGCTCAGGCGGCGGAGCAGTCTGGATGGCGGGGCAGAGTCAGGATCGCCCAGGTCCGAAGCGATTGCGTATGAGCGTTTGCCCTGAGCGACGTAGTCGCGGACTCCGTCGCTCCAGGTGGGGCGGCAGGTGAGACGCAGACGCTCGGGGTAGAGACCGCTCCAGAACAAGGCGTAGTCGCCGATGTGGCGGTGGACGGAGAACTCTCGAGGGAAGACGGACGCGGGTTCGCCCTCGAGCGAAGCGGCTAACATCAGGGCGAGTTGATCGAGGTGGGCTCCGTCAGCCTCGGGGAGGTTCTTCACCGTGTCGATGTGGGTGAACGCGGCGAGCAGGCCAGCCAGGTAGTCAACCAGCTCCGGATCGCACACCCCCATCTGGGCGTAGAAGGCGTCCTCCACCAAGCCGGCGAAGAGCCTCTTGAGCGGGTGGTTTTCGGGTGTCGGCAGCATCAGCCCGTTCTCCTGGCGGCGAGGGCGGCTTGGCGCGAGCGAATCAGCTTGTGCTGCCCCCCAACGCCGTCGCAGCCCTGCCCAATACTAGGATACGCGGTCCGGGCGGGGCAAATGCTCGTTGCCCAGGCGCGAATTATTTGTTGATTATCGCCCCTGTTTTTGCTCTGGACCGATCATGCGCAATCGGTTATCTTGCTTCGTTTCCCCTCACCCGCGGCGAGGACTTGCAAACCACCGCCGCTCCCGGGTGATCACACACAACTACAGGAGTCGACGCTGTGGGAGTACCGGAACGGCAAGTCATCGTATTGGCGATCGGAGGCAACTCTCTGATCGTGGACAAACAGCATCAGGCCGTGGAGGACCAGTACGCCGCCTGTGCCGAGACCTGCAAGCGGATCGCTGCGCTGCTCAAACGGGGACACCGGGTGGTCATCACCCACGGAAACGGTCCGCAGGTAGGGTTCATTCTGAGGCGTTCGGAACTGGCCAGCGGCGAGTTGCATAGCGTCCCCCTCGACTCTTGCGGGGCGGACACGCAGGGTGCCATCGGCTATCAGCTCCAGCGGGCGATGCACAACGAGATGCGCAGTTGGGACAAGCCCCTGCAGGTCGCTACGGTGGTCACCCAGGTGCTGGTGGACGCGGCTGATCCGGCGTTCGAAAAACCCTCCAAGCCGATCGGCACCTTTCTGGACGAAGCTGCGGCGAAGGTGCGGCGCGAGAAGGACGGGTGGTATATGGTCGAAGACGCCGGGCGAGGGTATCGCCGGGTTGTGGCTTCGCCGCGCCCGAAGGAGATCCTCGAACTTGAAGCGATCAAGTGCCTGGTCGATGCGGGCCTGGTGGTGGTGACGGTGGGGGGGGGAGGCATCCCGGTGGTGACGCAGGCGACTGGCGAGTTGGTCGGGGCTGAGGCGGTGATCGACAAGGATCTGGCTTCGAGCCTCCTGGCCCAGAACCTGGGCGCCGACCTGCTGTTGATTTCGACCGCGGTGGAGCAGGTTTGTCTGAACTTCGGCAAGCCGGATGAAAAACCCCTGTCGCGGATTACTGCGGCGGAAGCCCGGAAGTACCTGGAAGAGGGGCATTTCGCTCCGGGCAGTATGCGGCCTAAGGTGGAAGCCGTGGTGGAGTTCATCGAATCCGGCGGAAAGGCGGGGCTGATTACGAATCCGGCCAACCTGGACCGTGCGGTGGCGGGCGAGACCGGGACGTGGATCGTACCATGAGCGTAGAACCGCTTAAGCATGTTACCGGATTGCAGTGCGTGAGCTGCGGTGGCACCTGCGCACTGGATGAGGTGGTCTATACCTGCGGCGCCTGCGGGGGGAACCTGGACGTCCAATACGACTACGAGGCGATCCGACGTTCCTGGTCGCGGGACGATCTGGAGGCGAACCCGGATCGTTCGATCTGGCGGTATCACCCGCTGTACCCCGTTTCCACACGGCTAGAGGCGCCGCCGATCGGGTGGACACCGTTGTTCCGGGCCGACGGGTTGGGTAAACCGTTGGGTCTGACGTCGGTGTTCGTTAAAGACGATGGGCGCAACCCCAGCGCTTCGTTTAAGGACCGGGCGAGTGTCATCGCCTTGGCTCGGGCTCGCGATATCGGACGCGAGCTGGTCACCGGAGCTTCAACGGGAAACGCGGGCTCGTCCACGGCGGTGTTGGCTGCGGCGATGGGGATGCGGGCCCGGATCTTCATCCCCCGGGCGGCTCCGCGGGCCAAGGTCGCCCAGTTGCTGGCTTTCGGGGCGGAAGTGCTCTCGGTTGACGGGACGTACGATGACGCCTTCGATCTGTGCCTGGCGGCGACGGAGCGCTTCGGCTGGTATAACCGCAATACCGGATACAATCCCTTCACCCGGGAGGGCAAGAAGTCGGTTTCCTTCGAGATATGTGAGCAGCTTGGCTGGCGCGTGCCGGACCTCGTCGTGGTCCCGGTGGGCGACGGGAACATCATCAGCGGGGTCTGGAAAGGATTCGAGGATCTCTTGAAGATCGGGTTCATCGATCGGGTCCCGCGGTTGTTGGCGGTGCAGGCGGAGGGCAGCGCCGCGGTGGTTCAAGCTCTGGAGGGAGATGGTTCGATTCAGCCGGTGTCGGGGGAGACGGTTGCGGATTCGATCTCGGTGAGTGTGCCCCGCGACGGGGCGGCTGCGGTGCGGGCGGTGCAGGCTTCTGGAGGATTCGGCGTTACGGTTTCCGACGAGGAGATCCTCGCGGCGATTCCGGCGGTGGCCCGTGGGGCCGGGGTCTTCGGCGAGCCGGCGGGGGTGACCGCATACGCCGGTCTGAAGAAGGCGGCGGAGCAGGGCAAGGTCGAGCCCGAGGAGACGATCGTGTTTCTGGTCACGGGCAACGGGTTGAAGGACGTGGCATCGGTGCTGCGGGTAGCGGGTGAGCCGACCCCGGTGAGTCCTGATCCGGAAGCGTTGGTCAAGGTATTTAACGAAGGTTGAAAGAGAGCGTCTACCCATCAGCTGCGCATCGTGGTCTGATTCGATAGACGACGCTCTCTGTGGAACAGGTGGTGTGGGCGTACACGCAGACACGTGTTTGCGGGGCGCCCACGGGCAAGCTGCGCTTGCCCATGCCGCCCGGTCGTCGGCATCTCGTAAGCCTCGAGCTGACGGCTGATAGCTGGCTGAGTGCTAAGGAGTTGAAACATGAGGAGCTTCATTGGGCGGGACATTCTATCGTTGAAGAACTGGGAGCGTTCGGAGTATTTCCGATTGTTCGAGGTGTGTGATGAACTGGCTCCCTTTGCCCGGAACCGCCGCAACACCGATCTGCTGGCCAACAAGACCCTGCTGACCGCCTTCTATCAGCCGAGTACCCGCACGCGTCTGTC
>JAAEQG010000225.1 GCA_024231775.1 bacterium | reverse complement strand
CGCTCCAGGGTGTGGACTTCGCTGTGGAGATAGTGCACCTTGATGCCCAACTCTTTCAAATAGCCGGACAAATCCTCAGACATACGCTTGGTCAACGTGGTGACCAGCACCCGCTCGCCCCGCCCCACCCGCTCGTTGATCTGCCCCACCAGATCGTCCACCTGCCCCTGTACCGGCTTGACGATGATCTGCGGGTCCACGACGCCGGTGGGCCGGATGATCTGCTGCACCACCTGCTGGCTCCGCTCCATCTCGTACGGGCCGGGGGTAGCAGAGGTATAGATCGCCTGTTTGGCGCGCGTCTCGAACTCTTCAAAGTTCAGCGGGCGATTGTCCATCGCCGAGGGCAAACGAAAACCGTAATCTACCAGCGTGCCCTTGCGGCTGCGGTCGCCGAAATACATCCCCCGAACCTGCGGCACACTCATGTGCGACTCGTCCATAATGAGCAGATAATCGGCCGGGAAATAATCCATCAACGTCCAGGGAGCCGAAGCAGGCTCACGCTGCTGCAAGTGGCGGGAATAGTTCTCGATGCCGGAGCAATAACCGATCTCGCGGATCATCTCCAGGTCGTACT
>JAAEQG010000224.1 GCA_024231775.1 bacterium | reverse complement strand
GCGGAGTGGTATCGGCAGGAATTCAGCCTTTGGGAGCCCAGGCAGTGAGCGAGATCGCGAGATTTTCGGTGTCGGTCGAGGAGGATCTTCTCGATCAGTTCGATCAATACTGCAAGCAGGAGCAGTTTGCCACCCGGAGCGAAGCGGTACGGCAACTGATCCGCGACAAGCTGACCCGGCAAGCCTGGGAGACCGGTTCTCACGAGGTGGCCGGCACGCTGACGCTGGTCTACGACCACCACCGCCCCCAACTGCGAGACCAGTTGATGGACCTGCAGCACGACAACACGGACCTGGTCGTTTCTGTACTCCACGCGCACCTGGATCATGACCTCTGCCTGGAAGTCATCGTGCTACGCGGCCCGGCCGAGCGGCTACAGAGCATTGCAGCCCAACTCCGAGGGCTCAAAGGGATCTACAAGGGCGAACTGGTGATGGCGTCTGCTGAGGGGGCGTGAGGGTGGGGGGAACCGCTGACGGACGCTAATCGACGCTAATGAAACGGACGTGCGGCTAACGGGCACCGGTTGCGATTGTTAACAACGTCCCGCTTCATTGCTGGGTTCTGCTCAGCCGCCACGATTCCCCGCCGGGCTTGCCCCGGTGGAAAACGGTTTGACGACTACGATACAACGCACGCACCTTCGTTCCGCTCGTCCGCCGCCAGAGGCGGCGGACGAGCGGAACGCCTTATGTATTTGCTTCGCCCAATAGTCAGCAAACCAGACTGCCACCGGGGCAAGCCCGGCGGGGTACAGCCCTGAAATCCGAGACGGACAGGAGCGTCGGGAGCCCGAACCCAGCATTTAAGCGGGTCATTGTTTGTGAAGACGATCCTCGACACAAGACAACGGCAGACACTCCCCCTCATCCCTGTCGTCAACTCGATAGCATCCGTGCCAATCATGATCACAGTCGGGACCGAGAATATGCGGTCTGGTGAACCATCGCGACTGAATGTCAGGTCCTTGCCAGGGAACGAGTTACGAACCGTCATGAGACCTCGCAACCCCCGTCGGCACGGTGTTTGCTCCGTGTAGACGTCGCGCGGCATTCCCGGTCTTTTCAAAAGACCGCTGAACGACAGGAGCGAAGCAATGACCTGGAAGAGAAAAGCGATCTTGGCAATCCTTGCGGCAACGTTCGTCGGCGGTGTGAGCGCGTTCTGCGCTCCCACTGCCATGGCTCAATGTGGATATGGCGGCATTCGCTACGGATCCGGCTACGGCGGATACAATCGCGGGTACAGCTATCACCGCAGCTACCGAGCCCCCGTTTACCATGCCCCCTCGGTGCACCTGGACCGCGTCTATCACCATGACTACAACCATTGGACGCCTCGGCGCGGCCTCCACAGCCATGGCCATTACGACCTGATCCCCCACTACACACCCGGCCATTTCGATACGCTGCACCGTGGCCACCTGCACGGGAATCCGCGATACCACCACTAGAACCTCTTGGGAGCGTGTCCACCGCTTCAGTTGCGGCGAGCGATGCCGTCTGATAGGACTGGTGTCAGCCCCGTCTCGAACCAACACTGGAGCATCGGCGATGACACGCAAATCGAAGCGATATCCGCGCCGCCAACGGCCTTGGCCAGAACTGGTACCCGTCCTGGCCATCGCCGCTTTGGCTGTGCCTTTCTCTGCGGAAGGTGCCGAAACCGCTCTCCACACCGAAGTCGTCATCCCCGCAGACTCCGACGCCCCGGGGCCCTACCGGCATCCGAGCATGTTCGACGAACTGGACAACGGCGACCTCTACGCCGTCTACTACGGCGGGGCGGGAGAGTACGAAGGAGACACGGCCGTCTACGGCTTCCGCAAGCCCCACGGCAGCGACACCTGGACCGAGCCCCAAATCATCGCCGACACGCCCGGCCTGTCCGAAGGAAACGCCGTGATCTGGCAGGGCCCCGGCGGCACCGTCTGGCTGTTCTACCTGACCCGCTACGGCGAAACCTGGTCGACCTCGCGCATCAAATACAAGACTTCGAACGACGGAGCCCATACCTGGACCGATTCGCGACTGTTGTCTTTCGAGGAAGGGCTCATGGTGCGAGCCCATCCAATCGTACTCCTCGGCGGCGACTACCTGTTG
>JAAEQG010000223.1 GCA_024231775.1 bacterium | reverse complement strand
CTGGATTCCTGCCCATTCGACTACGCTCAGGGCAAGCTCTGCGCAGGAATGACAAAACCGCCCTCGCATGCAGCGCTACGCGATCCTGAGGAATCTACCTACAAACGTGAAACGCACCCAAAGATAAGTCTGCGCTGTCGCCCCACCACTGAATCGAGGGGCGGCGCCGGGCTGGGCTGACCGATCGAAAAGGTGGGAAACCTCGGCAAATACCACCACAGAGACCCCATCTTAACAGCGTTACCCAGCGCGGCGACTGCTTCCGCGCATCGCCAGAGCCCGGTGGGCCTTGACTGTTATGTGGGTGAGCAGCAGGACGACGACGCCCACCCCCACGGCGGCAGGACTGCTACAACGATTGCTGTCCAACAGCAGGATTCCCCACCCAATGAGCACCCATTGGACGAAGTAGACGCTCGTCACATTCCGACTCCAGAAGTACAGAAGCCCAAGTCCCCCGCTATCCGACCCCCGACGCGCCATCACCCAGCACAAGGGCAACCACAAGAAGACGAAGCCCAGCACAGCCAAGTGCACGCCAAGACCGCTGCGACAGTAATCCCCGACACCAAAGATCGCCGCTGTCGGCAGGAAGAACGTTGCCGCACCGACGGCCAGCAACAGTCCCCCCAGCGCGGCGGTGCGCCTCATGACCCGGGCAGCGCCACCGACCTCGAGAAGGTACGGCCCGTACGCCATCCCCACCAGCGGATACACCAGCCAGGGGAACAGGGGAAAGAACACATTGGCGCCCGTGCCCCACAACAGATCGAGCAAAGGACAGGAAGCCCCTAAGCCCCAGAGCAAGGGAGCGAGCACGGCCACGCCGGCCGCGATGACCACCCAGGCCCACCGAAATGGGAGCGTTCGTTTGAGCAGCGTCAACACGATGAACGAAAGGCCCGCCATCTGCAGGATGTCAACCGCCCATAAGAGCGATAGCGGCGACTCGGCGGCATTGGGCAACGGGCCCTCCAGGCGAGCAATCCCCAGAGGCAAGGTGAAACGCAGGAAGTTCAACAGATATCCCAGCGCCAGCAACCGCAGGCCCCGCAGAACGCCATGGCGGACTCCCCTCCTGGACTGCCCCAGAAAGACCCCCATGATAAGAAGGAAGACCGGCGCCGCCGGTGCGG
>JAAEQG010000222.1 GCA_024231775.1 bacterium | reverse complement strand
AGGTGGTGCCCAGGATAGAGAACAGGGCGGTATTCTGAGCGATGGGGAGCAACTGGCCCTGCGTAAATTCCGAATCGCCCGGCGTGAAGTTGCCGGCAAAGATATCAATCGAACCGATACCACCTGATGCGCCGCCTCCGCTCGGGCTGGGATAAGGCCCCGTCGGCGCGATGGTATGGGTCATCGTCAGATAGGGCTGCATGTTGGTGTGCGGTTGGCTCCCTCCCGTATTGCCCGTCGTTTGCGAGGAGGGCGGCAGTGTGTGGTTGTGATTGGGCATTTGAGCCGCGCTTAGTGTTACTGTTTCAACGCCGCTCTTCTGGCCAAGTGGGCGATTGGCCAGTCCCGCTCCCTGCCCCACACCGATGGGGGTGCGCCCGCGCAGATCGGGCAAGGCGAAGTTCGTTCGCCCGTCACCGCCATAGGTGGTGCCCAGAATGGAGTACAGTGATTGGTTCTGATTGATGGGTAGCAATTGCCCTTGGCAAAGGGCCCAGCCGCGTGGAGCGAAATTGCCCGCAAAGATATTGACCTCGCCCAGGTAGGGTTCGGCAGATGAGCTGACTGAGCCGCTACCTTGAGAAGGAAAGATCCCCTGCAGGCAGATGGTATAGTTCAGTGCCAGGGAGGGCTGCATGTTGGAATGCGATTGGCCGCTCCCCGTTACACTGGTGACGCCCGCCCGGACTTCAGGAGCAGCAGCCAGTACTATCGCTGCGATCGCTACAATTGTAACGCATCTCATACCACGCATCTGAACGGACTCGGGGTCCTTCGCACTCATCTGTGTTCTCATTCTGTTCCTCCGGTCGTTTATCTCAGTAGGCTTCTGTTGCGCCGGATCTGGATGATGTCCGTGACAAGTAGGAGCATTGCCAGATACGCTCTGTCTTTGCCGTGTTACCACTCCCTTCGGAGACCGCGCAATCACTGCTGTGGGGTGTGTTTACAGGAACTCCGTCTCCCTCCGTGACTCCGTTCGGCGGGGCGAGCCACGTAATAGGAATTGTACTTCTTTGGCGCATCGCTGTCAAGCGCATGTGTCACCGGAGACGTGAGGGCCTGCCAGATGGGGGCTCGCATGCAATGTTACATCGATGCGCCGGGTGTGGCTATTGTGCCTCGTCGCGGCAGCGGAGGTATGCCAACACAGCGTCTCTCGGGGCCAAATCGCCCTGGGTGGTATACTTCTCAATGCGCTCCCGCTCGGTGGCGATCAACTCGGCCCGCGTGCCCTGGAGGACGCCTTGGGAGTGGGTCACGATCTCGTCCCAGGGTTGGGCCCGACCTGGTCGGCTATAGAGCTTCAACTCGGGGTAGTCCCACAAAGCCGCTGTCACGGCGGTCATGAACGCTCGCTCCTGGTGGAAGGGGGCCGAGACGATGACGAGACTCCGGTATCGGCGCGCCTGGGCGAACTGAACGAGAGCTTGGGACTCGATCAGCGTGTGCAGGATCTCGGTCGGTTCTGTGGGGACCGCTTCGATGCGGGTCGCCGGGATTCCGGCGGCGATCATCGCCTGGCGATAGGCGGCGGCGCCGACGTAGCCGGATTTGGGTTCGCAATCGGAGATGAGGATCCTATCGACGGCGTCGCGTTTGAGGAGACCCCGGGCTGTGGCAAACACCGAGTCCTGGTTGGGTTCGGT
>JAAEQG010000221.1 GCA_024231775.1 bacterium | reverse complement strand
GCGTAGTATATATACTACGCGCATAGAGGGTGGCGCCAGCTGAGATGCATCGCCTTCCATGTGATGCCAGAAGCGAGCCGAAACCGGCTTCACGACCTGCGGACACGGCCGAAGCAACCCAGGAGATGGCTGCTCGCAAGAGGGCGCCTTCCGCACTCGGCTTGACGCTGGAAGACGTGCAACGCGCCCCGAGATCGGAACACTTGAAATGGCAGGAGGGAGCCGCGTGGGTCCGCTCTGCGGACGACTCTGCGGAGGCACGTTGAACCGGATGGTACGCACAGCGGACCCTGCGACTCGCTGAGCAGTGCTTGGCTGGGCAGCACCACTCCACGCGACCGATGGCATGGGTAAGCTTTGCCTGCCCGTGCAAGGTGGTGCGGCCCCACGGGAAGACAACTCTGCCCATCCCACCGAGCAGAAGCCCCGCCCCAGGAACACGATCCGCCGGACCGCGCTTCGACCCCCGCCCACCGCAACCGCATCCCCGCGACCCACGGAATAACACCGCCTGAGACCGAAGAAACGCGTGATCGCGCAAGAAACTCACCTTCCCGATCGCGCGCCATGTACTTGTGGTAGAGAACCCCGGAGCGCTTCCGTTTGAGCGAGTCGGTGTGGTCCTCGGACGAGTCGAACCGGCGTGGCCCGCTTCGCGAGGCATCCGCCAGGCACCTCGTCATGCTCTTTGACAACTGAATACCGCCCAACGCAGCGACGACGAGACGGCTGCGCGCCCGCGCCCCGAGCCTGTTTGCCCGGCCTCAGCCAAGCCCGTATAAGGAACGCTCGGCCATGGTTGGCTTGGAGTAAACCGGATTCTGCACTGGCGCGCGATGTCGTCTCTCGCAATCAACTTCCGGGGTTGGTGTCTGGCGATGTCGGATCGGGTCCGCCATCGCCCATTCCCTCTGGCAGCAGCGAATCACCGCCTGGCACTTTCCAGCACAGACTCCGAAGCTCCGAAGCGGGCAGCAACCCAACCCGCGCGGGTAGCTCTGTGCGGTATGCTGGGCTTGGTGACGGGTTGTTCCGGACCGTGGCGGCCGCCGATGACGGCGGTGGGCGACGTGCCCGCTCAGACCATCTTCCATCTCACAGAGTACAGCAGCCAACCCGGGACGGTCGAAGCATCCTACCAGCGCCGTGAACTCCGCACCCAGGACGAATCGCCCACCCTCTACCGGCGACGCTTCGGCGAGCAGGGGCACACAGAGGGCGCGTTCGTCGGGCGCAAGATCGGCAGGTTGGGGCAGTACATCGCCGCGCAGGGCGAGAAGGAACCGGCCCAGTACTTACCATGGCCCGTCAGCGGCGAAGAACGGTGGTTGGGGTTGCTCCTCGAGTTCGACCCGCCGCTGGTCATCCTGCCGTCCACGATCCGTCCTGGCGAACGGTTCGAGTGTCGTTCGACCATTCGCGCATCGGACCGCTGGGGCCACCCCCTGCCCTCCGGAACCATTCAGCGGACCGTCCGGGTGGAGGGGTTCGAGGCGGTTGCGCCCGGCGAGCGGATGCCCACCGTATGCCTGCGTCTGGTGACTGAGACCCAACTTCGTTTTGGCTGGCTGGTGCGGGCGAACGTGACCGAGTACGTCTGGCTGGGACGGGGGATCGGCGAGGTCAAAGTCGTGCGCCGGATTCAGATGCTCGCCTTCCTGCTCTACTTCGACGAAGCCTACGTCTATGAGCTGGCAGACCCGGTGAGGTCATCCACGCCCTTGGATGCGTCCGCTCCGGCTTTACCAGCCTCGTGGACGCGGGTCGCCCTGCTGCTGGATCGATTCCTGCCCGGTTTGCGGATTGGCGGCGCGGTCATCGAATACGGGCCTTAAGCAGATCGATCCGCATATCCGCTACATTCACGGCTGCCCCTGTCGAAGCTCCGGTTCATCCGGTAGGATATCAGCAGCATCGAGCCTAACTCATGGAGGATTCAGGCCATGGCCAACAAAGCAGGATCGTCCGTCGCACCTCTCCGGCTTCACGCGAAGCTGTCCCCGCTGGCTGAGCTCGCCCGCAACCTGCACTGGACCTGGGACCCGGATTGTCAGGCGCTGTTCGCCGCCGCGGACCCCGCAGGCTGGAAGCGATCCGAGCACAACCCGGTCAAGATGCTCAAGGGCTTGAAAGCGCCTCGGCAGAAACGTCTGGTGGAGGATGCCAAGTTCATGGCACACCTGCGCCGGTGCGGGCGCACGCTGCGCAGCTACCTCTCGGCGAAGACCTGGTATCGCGAGAAGTACGGGCGCCGTTTCAAGGACAGCATCGCCTACTTCAGTATGGAGTACGGTCTCTGCGAAGCCTTGCCCATATATGCGGGGGGGTTGGGCGTACTGGCCGGCGACCATCTGAAATCCGTCAGCGACCTGGGCATCCCTCTCGTGGGCGTAGGCATCTTCTGGAAGCAGGGGTACACGCGCCAACTGCTCGACGGTGCGGGCCATCAGGTGGACCGCTTCAAGACCCTGGAGCCTGCCGACACTCCAGCCCATCCGATCATGGATCGAACCGGGCGGCGGTTGCGGATCAAGCTGCCGATCGGGGGCGAGAAGGTGGTCGTGCAAGGTTGGCGGGTGGACGTGGGGCGCATGCCGCTGGTGCTGTTGGATACGGACGCACCAGGCAACAACCCCAGAGCCTGTCAGATGACCCGGCGGTTATACAGCGGCGACCGCGACACCCGCATCCGCCAGGAGATCCTGCTGGGCGTGGGCGGATGGCGCTTCCTGCAAGCTATGGGGATGCGTATCGGAGTCTGTCACTTGAACGAGGGGCATGCCGCCTTCGCCGCCCTCGAACGCATCGCCGAGTTGATGAAAGCCGACGGCTGTACCTTCGCCCAGGCGAAGCGGCACGTCGCGGCGACAGACGTGTTCACCACCCATACGCCGGTCCCCGCCGGTAATGAAACGTTTCAGGTCGATCTACTCCGCCGGTACGTAGGCCACTACGCGGGTCTGCTAGGCCTCGACGATAACGCCTTCATCGACCTCGGGCGGGTCCACCCTGGGGACCACGGCGAGCAGTTCGGGATGACCCCGCTAGCCTGCCGTACCTCAGACCGGCGTAATGGGGTGAGCGCCCTGCACGGAGCGGTAGCCCGCCGCATGTGGAAGGACCTATGGCCGAAGAAGAAGGCCGCCGACGTT
>JAAEQG010000220.1 GCA_024231775.1 bacterium | reverse complement strand
CCCACAAGGGGTGACGCTGCAGTCTATATCGACAAGCCCTTCAGCGGTGGGAGCATCGCAGTCGGGTGGCATGGGTAAGCTCTGCTTACCCGTGGTGTACAGCGAAGACACACGGGCAAACAAGTTTGCACACGCCACACGCCGCCCAGCCGCCTAGCCGCCTGGCCACCTACAAGGGGTGGCGCCACATTTCGCATGGAAGGGCGACGGGCTGAAGGAGCTGCACGCTCCCCGGTGCGGCTGGACTCACCGTCCGCAAAACGATAAAGTGGCATGCTATCGTGCGTCGCCGGCTGGCGGCGGGCGGGCTTCGGCCAATAGCAATCCCGCTCAATAAGAGACAGGGGAGTCAGCGCATGAATCACCGGACCATCGGAACTGTGGCGATCGTGTTGGGCGGCTTGCTCGGAGGCGCCGCGGCGTCCGCCATGGCGGGGCCGACCCTGCCCGCGACCGCCGACGAGATCAAGGAACTCATCGCCAAGGCAGGGTCAACGGAGGACTACGCCGACACCGACCTCGTGTACGTGCTGGACGAGGCGGATGTCTACGTGCAGGACAGCGGCCTGGCCACCACCGAAAGCTGCCAAATCGTCAAGGTGCTCACTGACGCCGGTGTGCGGGCCCAGTCGGTGCTGCGCCGGGAGTTCGATCCGGCGACCAATCGCGTGACCATCGCCGCCGTCAGGATCCACCGCCAGGAGGGCGCGATCGAGGACGTACCGCTCTCCGGGTTGATTACTCATCCGGCTCGGCAGCACGCGATCTACTGGGGCAATGAGCAGCACGTGCTGGACATCCCCCGGTTGGAGATCGGCGACTGCCTCGAGATCCGCATCAGCAAGATCGGCTATAACATCGCCTACCTGGCGGCGGGCGCCGGTTCGGCGACGGGCGGCGCCTCCGCGGAGGAGACCCTGCAACCGCCCATGCCCGGGCACTGGTATGAGGTGACTCGGTTCCAGGAGAGCCACCCCATCATCAGAAAGCGCTATGCGGTCCACATGCCCAAAGACAAACCGGTGCAATACGAGGTCTACAACGGCGAGCTGAAATCGTCGCTGTGGTTCACCGACAAGTACCACGTCTACAGCTTCTGGGCGGAGGACATTCCCGCACTCGAGAGCGAAGCCCACTCGGTCTCCAGCGACGACTACGTCATCAAGCTGGTGATGGCGACGGTGCCCGACTGGCCGATGAAGTCGCGCTGGTTCTGGAAGGCCAACAAGGACCAGTTCGAGGTCAACGACGAGATTCAAGCCACGGTGGACAAGCTGATCGCGGGGCTGAAGACGGACGAGGAGAAGATCGCCGCGCTCAACCACTGGGTGGCTGACAACATACGCTACTTCGGCACCAGCCGAGGGCCATGCGAGGGCTTCACCCTGCACACCGGGATCGAGACGTTTCGCGATCGCGGCGGGGTATGCAAGGACAAGGCTGGAATGCTGGTGACCATGCTGCGAGCGGCGGGATACGACTCCTACCCCGCACTCACCATGGCCGGCCCGCGCGTGGAAGCCATCCCCGCGGACCAGTTCAACCACACGGTGACGTGCATCCGCGAGAAGAACGGCGAGTACACGATTCTGGACCCCACCTGGATCCCCCTCAGTCGAGACATGTGGTCTCCGTGGGAGGCGTTGCAGGGTCTGGTCTACGGTACGCCGGAAGGCGAGGAGCTGACCCTCTCGCCCCACTATCCGCCCGAACACAATAAGGTGACCGGCAGAAGCGACGCGGTGATCGACGCCGACGGAGCGCTGTCCACGCGGATGACCCTGACGGTCGCCGGCCGACCGGATACCTCGTTCCGTCGATCGATCTACCGGCGCGCCCAGCCCGAGCAGCGGGCCGCGTTTGAGAGGGCCCTGAACCTCGCTCCGAACGCGCGTCTGGAGAAGATCGAGCATACCGATCCGCACGATTACTCCGAGGACGCGAAGATCGACATGACCGTAGGGGCGAAAGGGTACGTCGCCGGAAACGGCGACCTGCGTATGTTCCGCCTTCCGCTGATGTCGCGCCCCCTGTCGTCGATGCTGTTCCCCGACCTGTCCTACTCGGTGGATGCGGAGAAGCGCGCGCATGGCATGCGTTATCACGCGACCCGCCGGTTGCAGTTTGAAGAAACGGTGAAGCTGCCCGCCGGATGGAAGGTCGTGCACGTTCCCGAGAAGCAGACGCTCGATTCCGGTTCAGCGGCGCTG
>JAAEQG010000219.1 GCA_024231775.1 bacterium | reverse complement strand
GGCAAAGACAACCCCCCTACAGGCACCTAACAACCACCCTACATCGGTAGTATAGGGGTGGGCGAAGTACCGGGCAAGGTTAAGGTAGACAGCTCTGGCGATAGCGCCAGGAGGGTTTACTGCTCTCCACAAGGGGTGACGCTACGTTCATGATGGCTGGCGGCAACTAGACGACAGCCGCCAAAGCGATGGGGCACCCGGCACCCGCGCTCATGCTCGCCCTGCGGGCTGAGCCGGTCACCCTCGGCGTCGGAGATTCACGGTGTCGGCGAAGCGGCAGCAGTCATGCAGACACGAGTCCGATTAGGTGGTCACTGGTCCTTGGAGTTGACCTTGTCGATCAACGCGGTGAGCTGACGAATCTCGAAAGGCTTGTGCAAGCAAGCATCGAATCCGATCTGAACGTGGGAGGCGTCCTGGCCTTCGGTCAGCGCTCCCCCAACGGCAACCAGCTTGATCTGATGGAACTCTTCCGTCGAGCGCAGGTACTGACACAGCTTCTTGGGTTGGAGACCCGGTAGGGAGATGTCCGCGACGATTACGTGCGGGCGCACCGTTTGGGTGACCACGCCCGCCTCGAAGATGGTGGAGGCGATGGCAGCGACGTATCGACCGTCTTTGTTAAGGGTATCCCGGAGCAGGGTGGCGAACTCGTGCTCCTCATCGACCAGGAGTACGCGAACCTGGCCGCCGTCGAGTCCCTCCAGCGGGATTCCGTGAGCCTGCATGAAGCGGATCAACTGGCCCAAGGGGATGCGGCGGTCTTTGCTGCCGGGGATGCGATAGCCGCGCAACTGCCCCTTGTCGAACCACTTGGCTACCGTACGCGGAGCCACTCGACAGATCTTGGCGACCTGTCCGGTGGTCAAAACGTCCATGGTGCGATCGATTGGCATCGTTGATCAGCGCTACCTGAACCGGAACGGTGCGACCAGCCGTGGGAGAACCACGGGGCCCGCTTCTGTAATCGGCACCTGGGCAGTGGTGTTGCACTAAAAGACCCGCGTAACCCCTACAGCCCGAACGATCGGGCAGGCGCCCGGCGCGCGGACCCCCCGCTTCAGTACGGGGGAGGTCCGATAATCCGAGGGCGCAACACCGTCCCCACGCACTACGATAGGCGTGCTAGATGGATGGTTCTACTACTTCTGGCTGCCCATAGCGTTCCGGATGGCGTTTAGGGCAGAACCGGCCCGGTACCAGTCGATCTGCTTGGCAGTCATGGAGTGTTGGACCTCGAATCGGTCCTCGGTGTCGTCCGCGTGCTTGAGGACCGCGGTGAGGTTCCTGCCCGGGGCCAAGCCGGCGATGCCCAGGATGGAAACGCGGTCGTTCTCCTGAGCCTGCTCATAGTCGGCGGGGTCTACAAAAACCAGCGGTAGGACGCCCTGCTTCTTGAGATTGGTCTCGTGGATGCGGGCGAAGCTGCGGACGATTACCGCTCGACATCCCAGGAAGCGCGGCGACATGGCGGCGTGCTCGCGCGACGAGCCCTCGCCGTAGTTCTCATCACCAATTACGACCCAGCCGCTGCCCCGTTTCTTGTAGTCGCGGGCGATGTCGCAGAACTTCACCCCGGTGTCGCCGCTGAGCACGTTCTTGCCCCGGCCGGATTCCTCGGTGAAGCGATTGACGGCGCCGTTGAGCATGTTGTCGCTGATGTTGTCCAAGTGTCCCCTAAACCGCAGCCACGGACCCGCCGGGGAAATGTGGTCGGTCGTGCACTTGCCCTTGGCCTGGGCCAGCAGGGGCAGGTCGATCAGGTCCTTCCCGTCCCCAGCGAGGAAGGGAGCCAGCTTCTGCAAGCGCTCCGACGATGGGTTGATCTCGACCTCGAGCGTCGCTCCATCCTCCGCCGGGGTTAGGTAACCGGACAGGCCGGCCTCGAAACCGCGCGCGGGCAGTTCGTCCGCCTGGGGCGGGTCGAGCTTCACGGACTTGCCGTCCGGGGTCTGGAGTTCGTCGGTCAGCGGGTTGAAGCTCAGCCGGCCCGCCAGGGTCAGGGCGGTGACGATCTCCGGGCTGGCGATGAAGGACAGTGTCTCGGGATTGCCGTCGGCGCGGCGGGCGAAGTTGCGGTTGTAGCTGTTGATGATCGAGTTACGCGTGCCCGCGTCTTCGTCGTCGCGTTTCCATTGGCCGATGCACGGTCCACAGGCGTTGGCCAGCAGGGTTGCGCCGATTGACGTCAACGCGTCAATCTGGCCGTCGCGGGCGATGGTGTCGCGGACCTGGTCGGACCCCGGGCTGACCAGTAGGTGGGCGGTCATTTGGAGCCCGGCCTGCTTGGCTTGCGTAGCCACCGCGGCGGAGCGGCCCATGTCCTCGTAGGAGGAGTTGGTGCAACTGCCGATCAGGCCGAAGGTGATGCGGTCCGGGAAGTCGTGGGCTTTAACTTCCTTAGCCATCTGCGAAATCGGACGCACCCGGTCGGGAGTGTGCGGTCCGGCGATCATGGGCTCGAGCTTGGAGAGGTCGATCTCGATCACCCGGTCGTAGAACTCCTCGGGGGCGGCTTCGACCTCGGGGTCGGGGCGGAGCAGGTTCTGGTGCCGGTCGGCGAGTTCGGCTACGTCCGCCCGCCCGGTGGCCTGCAGATAGGCGGCCATCCGCTGGTCGTAGGGGAAGACCGAGTTGGTCGCCCCGTGCTCGGCGCCCATGTTGCAGGTGGTGGCTTTGCCGGTGCAACCGACCGAGGCACTGCCAGGTCCGAAGAACTCGACGATGCAGTTGGTCCCTCCCTTGACGGTGAGCACGTCCATGAGCTTGAGGATGATGTCCTTCCCGGAGGTCCATCCGCCTAGCTCTCCGGTGAGCTTGACGCCGATAGCTCCGGGCCAGAGCAGGTTCCACGGTTCGCCGACCATGACATCGACCGCGTCGGCGCCCCCCACCCCCACGGCAACCATTCCGAGCCCACCGGCGTTGACCGTGTGTGAATCGGTTCCGATCATCAATCCTCCGGGGAAGGCGTAGTTTTCCAGGACGATCTGGTGAATGATGCCTGCGCCGGGCTTCCAGAATCCGATCCCGAACTTGGCGGCGGCGTCTTTGAGGAAGTTGTAGACCTCGGCGTTTTCGTCGTTGGCGATGCGCAGGTCCGACTCGGCCCCTTGGTGGGCGCGGACCAGGTGATCGCAGTGAATGGTCGCGGGTACCCGGACGCGGGGGATACCCGATTGCATGAACTGTAAGACCGCCATCTGGGCGGTGGCGTCCTGCATGGCGACGCGATCCGGCCGGAGTTCGACGGTGGTCTTGCGGCGTTCGGGGGCGGGTATGTCGATGGAATCGAGGTGGCCGACGAGAATCTTCTCCGCCAGGGTCAGGGGCCGCCCGAAGAGTCTTCGCCCCGCCTCGACGTTCTCGCCCAAGCGCGCGTAAGCCTTCTTAACTAGACTGAGGTTGTCACTCATGGATGATCTCCTGGATGAAGTTGCTGACGCGGTGCCGGTTGGGCCGGTTCCGATTGGTTGCCCGCCAGCCTGGTCTTACCCTGAGACCGAGCGCCGATCGTGAGTTTAACACGGGTTGGCGCCGCGAGAAAGTGGGCGGCATACCTTCATCCCGGCCAAGAAGGGGGCAGACATGAGTAGCGCCCCGCGGGCTGGGGTGCGCCGTCCCTTCTGAGAGAATGGGTGGGGGACTCGTGTGTCGCCATGGGACGGCGGGCTCCCACCCTTTGCTGTGCAAAGGACGGGGCACCCGGGCATGCTCACCCCTGGGGATGAGCATGGCACCCGAGGGGAGCTGGTCCGGGGGAAGTTGTTCGGCTGAGCGGGTTCGGCTAGCGTCCGCGGGCGGCGCGCTTGCGGTCGGATTCCACCAGGTGGCGTTTGCGCAGCCGGATGGCGTCGGGGGTGACTTCGACCAGTTCATCGTCTTCAATGAACTCCAAGGCGACCTCCAGGGTGAGTTCGCGCGGGGCCTTGAGCACCACGGTCTTGTCGGCGGCGGCGGCGCGGATGTTGGTCAGCTTCTTGCCGCGACATACGTTGGCGATGAGGTCGCCTTCGCGGCAGTGCTCGCCTACGACCTGGCCCAGGTAGACCTGCTGGCCGGGGCTGACGAACATCACGCCGCGTTCAGCCAGGCTGTCGAGAGCGTGGGCGGTGACCTGGCCGGATTCGCTGGCGACGAGCACGCCGTTGGTGCGGTGGGGGATGCCTCCGCGGAAGAACTCGTACTCGTAGAAGTTGTGGTGCATGATGATGGTGCCCTGGGTGGCGGTCATCAGGCGATTACGCAGGCCGATCAGCCCACGGGTGGGAATGGCAAACTCGAGGATGGACTGTTGCTCGCGCGTCTCCATCTTGTTGCAGATGGCCCGGCGCATGCCCATCAGCTCCATAACCGGACCGAGGTGGATGGTGGGTACGTCGACGATGCACAGTTCGATAGGCTCGGTCTTCTTGCCGTCGAGTTCGCGAAAGATCACCTTGGGTTTGCCCACCGCAAGCTCGTATCCTTCGCGGCGCATGTTCTCGATCAGCACGGAGAGATGCAGCACGCCGCGGCCGGAGACGTGGAACTCTTCGGGGGTGGGGCCGGGCTCGACCCGGAGGGCGACGTTGCGCTGGACCTCCTTCTCGAGGCGCTCGCGGATCTGGGTGCTGGTCAGGAACTTCCCGGAGCGGCCGGTGAAGGGCGAATTACTGGCCCGGAAGGTCATGTGCAGGGTTGGCTGGTCGATGCGCACGATCGGCAGGGGGCGGGGATCATCGGGGTCGGCGATGGTGTTGCCGATATCGACCGAATCGAGCCCCACCACGGCGCAGATGTCACCGGCGGGGACTTGGTCGACCTTCGTCCGGCCTAGACCGTCAAAGACAAACAGTTCACCGACTTTCTCCCGGGCCTGGGTGCCGTCGCGGCGAATCACCGTGACGGTGCTGGAGGTCTTGATCGTACCGGCGAAGACCCGACCAATACCGATGCGTCCGACGTAGTCGTTGTAGTCGATGGTAGTGATGAGCATCTGCAGGGGAGCGGTGGGATCGACCTGGGGGATGGGTACGTGTTTGATGATGGTGTCGAACAGGGCGAATATGTTGTCCGTGGGCTGGGTAGGGTCGAGGGTGGCGTGGCCTTGGGTGGCGGAGGCGTAGACGGTCGGAAAGTCCAGGGCGCTCTCGTCAACCCCGAGTTCGATGAACAGGTCGAGAACCTCGTCATGAACATCGGCGAGCCGGGCGTCGGGTCGGTCGATCTTGTTGATGACCACAATCGGGCGCAGGCCGAACTCGAAGGCTTTGCGTAGTACAAACGTCGTCTGCGGCATGGGGCCTTCGAAGGCATCGATCAGCAGCAGGCAGCCGTCAGCCATCTTGAGGACCCGCTCGACCTCGCCTCCGAAGTCGGCGTGGCCGGGGGTGTCGATCAGGTTGATCTTGGTGCCGTGGTAGCGCACCGCGATGTTCTTCGAGAGGATGGTGATGCCGCGTTCGCGCTCGATGTCGTTGGAGTCGAGGATCCGGTCGTCTCTAAGCTGAGCTTGGCGGAATTGGCCGCACTGGCGGAGCATCTGGTCAACGAGCGTGGTCTTGCCGTGGTCGACGTGAGCGATGATGGCGACGTTGCGGATTGCCTGGTTGGTCACGTAGTCCTCTTTCTGAGTAATCGGTGTTCGGCGGGCTGCGGCGAGGCCGGTCTTCAGCGCAGCCGGGGCAGGGCTTCACCGCAGCAGCCGGACCCCCTCCGCGGGGTCCAATCTTCTGAAGCGAATACCCAGCCCGTGTGGGGGATGATACCAGATTGGATGACGGTCTGGGGGTGGGGGCGTGTTTCTTTTACTGGGCAGGTCGTTCGCGTGTCGGACCCAGGGGACTGGCCAGTGTCGTGTCTGGGGAGCAGTACGATTATGGGGCTGTGCCGATGGCGTAAAGGCTGATTCGGCGCGGGCCAACCGTGTTGGATACGAAGAGGAAGTAGTCGGGGCTGAACCCGGGTGGGACCAGGTCGGCTAGGGCAGGCGGGAGCGTCGGGGCGACGGCCACTCCGGAGAGCAGCGGCATAGTGGCGGGACCGTCGCCGTCGCACCCGATCAGCATCAGCAGGCGACCCTGTTCGTCAAAGAGGTGTACTCTGCCAAAGCCCATGTCCGCCACGAACAGCACTCCGTCCGGGCCGATGGACAGCCGCTTGGGCTTGCCCATGTCGCCGTAGCGGTCGCCCGGTTGACCGAAGCTGCGAATCAGTTGGAGCTGGGCGTCGAACGTCAGCACCCGGGCGTTCATCATGTCGGCTACGCAAACCCGACCGTTGTCCGCAACCGCCAAGCCCATCGGGAAGAAGAAGCGACTTGGGCCATCCCCCGCGCCGCCGAACGAATCGGCTAGTCGACCGTTATTCGTCGCGAACACATCGATTTGATGGGTCTTCAAGTCCGTGACATACAGCCGCTCCCCGCGCACCGCCACCGCAACCGGTCGATAGGCATCCCTGCCCGCCGGGCGGAATTCGCTCAGCACCGCCCCGGTCGGACTGAAGGCGACCACGCGGGCGAGCCCAGTGTCGGCGACGTAGACCGTTCCGGATTCGTCCACCGCGACGTCCACGGGTTTGAGCAGTGCGGGTTTAGACTGGGCACCGAGAGAGTCGCCCCGGCCGGTTTGCAGATTCCAGCGCTGGACGACGTTCGTGCCCGTATCGCACACGTAGAGGATCCCGCCACGATAGGCGATCCCCGCGGGGGTTTGCACATGTGAGCTGGAGGCGATGCTGCGGAACATGTCCAGCCAATTCCGCTTAGGCGCTACCAGATCGGTGAGTTGATTGAACGAGAGTAGGTGAACGGCGTGCGCCGCCGCGGGCGGAGGGGGGAAGTAGACTGGTTCCACATGCGGTCCGTGCGAAGCACAGCCGACGGCGAGCAAGAAGAAGAATGGAGAATGGAGAATGGAGAAGAAGAGTAGGGAGCGTGCTCTGCCAGGGCAACTTGCTTGGGGGGCGGCCCTGGAATCTCCAATCCGGGATCCGAAAGCTGCGATCGATGAGCTACGAGTCACTTCTTGTGGCACTTGAGACACAGGGCGCTGCGGGCGTTGCTCATCACCAGCATGTGCTTCTCAGCCGACTCATCATGCGGATCGTGGCAGGAGGTGCATTCGACCTTGCCCTCGGGTAGTTTGACCTTCCAGCCGGAGATCACTGAGGTGGCTGACGGATATCCTTTGGCGATCTTGGGGTAGCGAATGCCCACCGGGTGGTCAGTCCGCCCATGCCCAGTGGCAAACCGTCCCGGGTGGAAGGTGTTGGTTAGCCGTTTCTTGGGGAGCGCCGCCGCTGCCGCCGCGTCTTTGGCGATGGTTCCGTCGTGGCACTGGAGGCAACTCAGGGTCCCGCTGCCGGGCTTGGAGTCGGCCAGGCTGGGGCGGTAGCCCTGGCCCAGTTTGGTCATGGTCTGGCGGTCGGGCTCCTTGGAGCGGTCCAGGGCGCGTCCGAAGCGTTTAGTAAGATCGGCGCGACTGTTCCACAGCGGCGGAGTGGGCGGTTTCTCTCCCGGGGGGGTGTGGCAGGCACCGCACTCGTCCACGCCTTCCCAGGCGTCGGTGCTGAAGTCGTGCTTCGAACCCTTGATGTCGGCGCAGGCCCACCCGGCGACCACCGCTACCATCACCACCGCAGTGATACCCACGATCCAGTTGCGATTCATCGGCTGGTTCCTCGGGAAAGACGACCGGATGCGCTGCCGGTCTTGGGGGCTGCCTGGGCGTAGGGGAAGTCCACATGGGTGAATCCGTGGCAGACCATAGTGCAGGTTCCGGACATCCGTCCGGTGTCCACATACTCGATACCGCGACCAGCCACCGGTTGCACGACGGACAGGTCAAAGTTGATCAGGTTGGCATGGTTGCGGCTGTTGCCCTGGCCTCGATAGATTCCGTGGGCGTCGTGACAGACGCTGCACGGGGTGCGGATGTCCACGATGTGCCGGCGGTGACGCGAGAAGCTATCGTCGTTGAGGATGCTCTCGCGTCGGTGACATTCGTAGCACAGCGCGTAGGCCTGGGCGCTTTCGGTGGTGAAGTCGTCGGTGTCGTAGTTGCGCAGTAGCAGAGGTTCGTAGCGCGATCCGTGCGGTCCGTCCGGTCCGGTTCCGCCGCCGGAGCGGGCGTTGTCGCTGTTGTGGCAGTCGGTGCAGGTGATGATGCTGCCTACGCGCAGCGGCGGGATCAGGCTGACCACGTCCGAGTTCCTTCGCGGTCCGGCGACGGGATGGAACGACGGATTGCCCGGCTGAAACTCGAACCGCGTGTTGGTTTGGCTGATCTGGCGGGCGGTGGTAATCCGTGGGCGATACGCTCCGTCGGCGTGACACTTGAGACACACCTCGTAGGCGAACTGGGCTTTGTCGAGCTGACGACCGCTGAGGCTGACCCCGGAGACGTGCAGATTCGGTCCCTTGACCAATTGCCCGCGCGTGCCCCGTACCGTACCGATCGAGTTGTGCTGGACCGCGTGCGGATTGTGGCAGTCCGCACACTCGGCGTGCCTCCGCATGGTGAACGGCGTTTCCGTAGGGTCGTGCAGCCCGGTGCGGATGCGGGGGTTGTGCGCCCAGCGCTTGCCGACCTCCGCGGCGATGTTGTACCGGGCGATCGCTCCGCTGTGGCAGTTCAGGCAGTTGTCCTCCTCGCGACGAAAGCGGAGCAAGCGCTCGCGCTCGGGAGCGGAGTGAATCTTGTGACAATTGGTGCAGGCGTTGTCCGCTACCGAGGAGTACTTGAGGCGCTCGCGCGGATCGACGTAGCGGGCGATGGTCCGTTTGTTGCTGCGGGCGTGCGAACTGATCGACCATCCATCCATATCGTGACAGCTCACACAGATCGCGGACATCCGGTCGGATACGCGCAGAAAGTCGCCCAGCTCGTTGTTGTGCGGATCGTGACAGGTGCTGCAATGCACCTCGCTGTGTACGCCCAGGGGAAGCTCTCGGGTGACCACCTCGGGCGGGCGGAGCTGCGGGTCGCGATTGGAGAGCGCCCGGTCGTAGCGCAGGCCGATGGGATGGTCGTCCGACAGGTCGTTGGTCAGGTCGAACTCGCCTGGTTTGATGGTGCGGGCGGTCATGACGATCGGGTGCGTCTGCGGTCGCGAGAGCACCGTGCCCAGGGCCATCGACCCGTCGTGACAGCTCAGGCACATCTTGGACGGTCCGTACGGCTGATCGATCCGCGCGTCGGTCGTCGAACTTTCGTAGATGCGGTAGTGCACCCGGGGGTTCTCCCGATTCCACAAGGGGGTCTGCGGGGCTGCGCTGTGCGGCGTGTGGCAGAAGATGCAGACCTCGGTTTCGGTGACCGCGCGGATCGGGCCTGGCCCGCGCGCGGAGAGATCGTGCTTGGAGTTCACGACCGATTCGTCCGCGACAGCCGAACCTGCGGACCAACCCACCACCAGCAACATCAGCTTTTGAAGTAACCCCCTCATCCGCGGTTCCTCATATAGGCAAAGACCTGGAGACGGTGGTTAGCGGAGTCCGCCACCCAGATGCGGTTGTGGTGATCGATCGCCAGACCCGCCGGCAGGGCAAACTGCCCGCGGCCTGCGCCTTCCTCGCCGAACGCCAGGAGTAACCGGCCCTGCCGGTCGAATATTTGAACATTCTCGAAGTGGCTGTCAATGACGTACAGATGGCCGTCGCGGTCGAAGGCGACGCCTTTGGGTAACGAGAAATCGCCCGCACCGTCTCCCTTCTGACCGATGGAGCGCACGCATGTCCCGTCCAATCCGAGCAACTGCACCCGGAAGTTGCCCGCGTCCGCCACCAACAAGTGTTCCCCGCCGTCCCAGGCAATGTGGGTGGGGTAGTTGAACTCGCCGGGTCCGACGCCGTTGTGCCCGAGACGGGCCACTACTGCTCCGGTCAGATCGAACACCACCAGGGCGTGGGCTCCGCCATCAACTACGTACAAACGATCACTCGACGCGACGTAGGCAATGCCGACCGGCCTGGTCAGGGCTTCGCCGCCGAAGCTGCCCAAGTGGGCTCCGCTTGTGGAAAGCTCGATCACCTCGTGACGTTTCGCGTCGGTGACGAACAAGCGCTCGCCGACCCAGGCCACGCCGACCGGAGTGCCCAACCGTTCACTCTCGCCCCATCCCCCGACCACCGTGTGGTTACGCTCGACCAGATCGATAATGTGGACCACCGCGGCGGCGCTGTCCGCCACCGCCACCCATCGGTCCTTGGCCAAGGCGACCGCGTGCGGATTGGCAAACTGCAACGGCGGTCGCGGTCCGTGGAACGCTTCCAGAAGGACCTCGCCGCCGGACACCGCGGCGTGGAGGTCACCACTGCCCGCCAACTCTCCCACCAGCCTGATCCGCGGCGTCTCCGGGGACGCCGGCCAGACCACCGCCGGCTCGATTGGCGGAAACAGCTCTCCCTGCGGCTGGGCGCATCCGCCGACCGCCACAGCCAGTACCAGGGCGAGCAACGGTCCGCCTCTCATTGCCGACCAGCGATGAACCATCACGCCAATCCTCAGAGTCCGTTACCCGTAGGCACGCCTAGCGCCGGGCCAGCAGATTCGGAAAGTCCCGACGAAGCCGGAGATACACGCCGAAGTCGTCCTCGGTGGACTGGGCCAGGTCGAGGCGGTCGTACTCGAAGGTCAACTCCGCCGTCAGCTCGCCCATGACGTAATCCAAACCCGCCGCCAAGTCCCACGCGTGGGTGATCCCGTCCAGCGAATCGTCCTCCCACCGGTAGGCGACCCGCTCGAATGTGGACATGTTCTCGCGCAACTGCCATCGATGATCCAGCTCCACGTCGATGACGGTCACCTCGCGGTCGTCAATCCCCCCCTCGAAGAAGAAGCGCGACAACCGTGCCGAAGTATCCACGGAGTGCGTGGGCGTTTGCAGCACGCGGAGCAAACCGTCCACGTGAAACGCATCGTACGGCTCGATCGTATCGTCGAAGATCTCGTACTCCGCCCCTAGAGTGTAGCGCTCCTGCTCGTACTTGACCCCCAGGCGATGATGATCGGTACGGTCGCTATACCCGCCAAAACCCATGCTCGCGTCGGCGTCCTGATTGCGGTACGCAAAGCGGTAGTAGGGCGTAATCCCGTTGTCGAAACGCTGTTCGAGACCGGCATCCACCCGGATCGTGTCAATCTGCCCGTTCGAGGGCGTACGGTACTGATAGTCGATCATCACCGCGGTCTCGTCGGTGATTCGCCCGCCGCGCACCCGGGCGATCTGGGTTACGTCGCCCCACTGGAGCACCAGGTAGTCGCGCCCCGCGATGTAGTAACGATGGTTGGTGAGGTCGGTCAGTACTATCGTGTACGGAACCACGTTGCGATGGCGTAGGGTGATGTTGATCGGATCGCGGAAGGTCACCGTCTCGTTCAATACCACGCGAAACCCGCTGTCGCCGCTGAGGTCCTCGGTGTCGTACGCCAACGCCAGATTCGCGTAGAAGTGTCCGTGGGCGTTCTTGCGGTTGTACTGCCAATCCACCGAACCGCCGTACTGCTCGGTGTTGAGGTCGTCCTCAATGTCCTCGTACAACCCGAACAAATCGACCGTCGTGGTCAGGTTGGTGTAGACCTGATGCACCAGTTGGAAATCCAGGCGGTGGGTCTCAACATCAAGCCCCTCGTACCTCTCGCGGTTGAACTGGTACTTGTACAGAGTCTGCAACTGGTCGCTGTGGTGCAGGGTTAGCTGCGGACCGATCTCGAAGTAATCGCGGGCGAAGTCGCCGCTCTCTTCCTGCCAGTGAACCAGGGTGCGGAACAGGTGGCGACGGCTGGGGCCGAAAGCCAGCTCGTGCTCCAAGGTGAACAGATCGCGCGTGGTCTCAAAGGCTTCGCGCAGCCCTTGGTATTCCTGCTTGGTCTGGGCGTGCTCGTAATCCAACGCCAACCAGTGGTAGTCGGAGATCAGCCACTTCACCCCGTAGTGGAAGCGGCTTTCGGTGTAGTGCTCATCGTCACGCTTGTCCCAGTTTCCGGTGCGATCCGTCTCCAGGTAGTCGTAGCTCAGGGTCATGGGGAACTTCTCGTCGGCGAAGTCCCAACTGGTCCCGAAACCGTTGCGCACCTCATCGAGCGTCGGCTGGAATCGGCGGCTGATGCGGTCGTCCTGGCGCAGGCCGTAGACCGACCCGGACAGCTTCTTCCCGGAGAAGAAGTTGGCCCGCAGGTCGTACTGCAGCAGATGGCCGGTGTCCGTATCCGTGGAATCGCCGTACGGACCCCGCTCCTCATGCCGACCCTGGGTCAGGGCGAAGCTAATGTCCCCATCGAAGGTGATGAAACTCGGGTCCACCACCGTTCCCGCCAGAGTGAATCCGATGCGCTCCTCGAAAGTGTAGTCGCGATTGGTCTGGGTGCGGCTGCGCTCGAGAGAGCGGAGCGCGGACTGATGCACTTTGGTGTGATCGTAGTCCGCCTCGAATTCCAGGTAGGCGTCCAGCCGGTCCAGGGTGAAGTACTCAGCCTTCGGGTCCGGCTCCGCCTCGCCACTTGCTCTGGCTTGCGTAGGGAGAATCGATCCCGCGACCAAGCCGCCAAGGATCGCCGACATGAAGCTCAAGCGTATGCCCGCGCCGTGCATAGCTTACCTTCGTCCAGAATGTCCGGAGCCCCGCCGGCGGCTGCACACCGACCGGTACAAGACTCCCGCTTTCCACCTGCCTGACATGCTCCGACCGCACAGAGCGCCGCCGAGAGGCGGGGTCAGGTCTTCCATTAGTAATTGGGATTCTAGACTAACCACCGCCGCTCCGCAACCTCGACTCACCGGCAAGGTTCCGCCGCTCCTCGCCGGCGCCATGCTCACCCTTCGGGATGAGCATGGCACCGAGCACCCAGCACTCGGCGCCCAGCGCGGGCTTCGCAGGGCGGAGGGGAGCCGCCCGTACCCTCCGCCCACGCCGGGGCAGACAGCGGGCGCGGGCAACCCGACCGCAACCAGTTGCAGCCCTCGTCCCGAAGCCTTACAAAGCATATCAGCCTGCGCGCGCGACGGGGCACCGTCGTCCCGCAATCGTCACCTGGAGCTGGATGACGATCGGCGTGGGTGAATGCGACCCTGAGTCACTTGCCTGTGGAGGTGCGCCGTGAACGAGTTGTTGGAGCGCTTCGTGCGTTACGTCAAGGTTGAGACCACTGCCGTCGAGGATACCACTGATTACCCCAGTTCATCCGGGCAGCTCGAGCTGGGCAGGATGCTGGTCGCCGAACTCGAGGAGCTGGGCCTGGTGGACATCAGCCAGGATCCCAAGTCCGGGGTGGTCATGGGAACCCTGCCCGGCAACGCCGGTAAAGGACCCGCCATCGCCTGGCTGGCCCACATGGACACCTCGCCCGAGGCCTGCGGCAAGAATGTCAAGCCGATCATCCACAAGAAGTACAACGGCAAGGACATCGTCCTGCCCGGCGACAAGTCCAAGGTCATCCGGGTGGCGGAGATCGAGGAACTCGCTGCCCTCAAGGGCAAGACCCTGATTACCTCGGACGGCACTACCCTGCTGGGCGCGGACGACAAGGCTGGGGTCGCCACGATCATGACCGCCCTGGCTCACCTGCAAGCCAACCGGCGGATCAAGCACGGTCCTATCCGGGCGGTGTTCACCTGCGACGAGGAGGTGGGCCGCGGATGCGACAAGATCAACATCAAGAAGATCAACGCCCGCGCAGCGTATACCCTGGACGGCTCCGGCGCCGGCGAGCTGGAGAACGAGACTTTCTCCGCTGACCTGGCTACGGTCACCATCACCGGGGTCAACATTCACCCGGGGCTGGCGACCGGAAAGCTGGTCAACGCTATTCGCCTGACCGGCCTCTTCCTCGAACGATTACCCTGGCACCGCTTGGCTCCGGAGACCACCGGCGGGCGGGACGGTTTCATGCACCCGTACGTCATCGAAGGCGGCGTTCCCGAGGTCAAGCTCCGCATCATTCTGCGCAGCTTCGTCACCGCCGAGCTGAAGGACCAAGCCAAGATGCTCCGTGCCGCGGCTGCTTCGGTGATGACGGAGTTCCCCAAAGCCAAGATCGAGGTCAAGATCAGCAAGCAATACCGCAACATGTTCGAGCACCTCTCCAAAGAGCCGCGCGCGGTCGCTCTGGCGGAGAAGGCCTATCGAGCGGCGGGAGTGAACCCGCGCTACGAAGCCATCCGCGGCGGAACCGACGGTTCGCGCCTAAGCGAGATGGGCCTGCCTACGCCTAACCTTTCGGTAGGGATGCACAACTTCCACTCGGAGTTGGAGTTCGCCTGCCTGGAGGAGATGGAGTCGGCGGTCAAGATGCTGATCGAACTGGCCAAGCTGTGGGGCAAGGAGAAGAAATAGACGGGGCGAGGCATCAGAGGCCCAAGCGCGAGCGCGGGCCCGAGCGGAGGTGACGAGGCGACTACCCCGCGCACACGAGCGCAGGGAGGCGTAACCGCGGAGATGGTGGACAGCCTCTGTCCTCCACACTCTGAGCTTTGAGGAATCCTGATAATGAGCGACTCAGCGACCGACGGCCCCACGCAGGGCAAAACCTGTCCGCAGCCCGATTGCAGCCACCCCAACGCCGAGACCGCCGCCTTCTGTGTCCGGTGCGGTGAGTCGCTGGACAGTGTGGTCGCGACCGTTCTGCCCGTGGGCCAGGCCAGCGAGACGACCACGGGCCTGGCTAAGCGGTGTTCCGATCCCGCCTGCGGTCACTCCAGCCCCGAAGACGCTCACTACTGCTGCCAGTGCGGGCGCAAGCTCCCCGCCACGATTCCAACCGAAGCGGACCAGCCCAAGAGCCCCTTCAAGGAAATCACCCAACCGTTCATCGATTTGTACCACGCCCCGCGGGCCTTGTGGGGTGTCAACCTCGCCTACTTGCTCGAAGGCATGGTCTACTTCGGCATGCTCAGCTACCTGGCTATGTTCTTCAACGACTATGTCGGACTGGATGACGTCTGGGCTGGACGCATGCTCGGCGTGCTCACCGCAGGTATTACGATCTCCATGTTCTTCTTCGGCGGGGTGGCGGACAAATGGGGTGTACGCTTCGCGCTTCTGGCTGCGTTTTGTGTCATGCTGGCTGGCCGAGTCGTCATATCCCTCGGGCCTTCACTGGGCCTGGCGGGAGGCGGCATGTGGTCGCCGATTCACCTGCTCACGATGGGGGGGATCCTGCTGGTTATCATCGGTTACGGAATGTATCAGCCTGGGGCCTACGCGGCGGTGCGGCAGTTCACGACGCCCAAGACCGCCGCGATGGGGTTTGCCATGCTGTATGCGCTGATGAACCTCGGCGGCTGGCTACCTTCATTCTTCTCGCCCATTCGCAATGCCGTAGGGATCTCTGGTGCGTACTGGGTCTATACGGGCTTCACCGTCGTAGCTCTGGCCGCTACGTTCCTCATCCTCTCGCGTCGTACAGTCCGAGATGCTATCGCTGCCGCTAAGGCGGGACAGGCCGCAACGAAGGAAGCCAAGACAACCTCCTCGACCGATGGTGATCAGCCAGGTCCCAACCGCGCTGCCGGGAGGGAGCACGTTCCGCTGCACTTGTCGGTGTCCCTCCTGATTCTGGTCTGCGCGGTCTACTTCCTCCCGGATCCTTGGCACTATCGGGTGTGGGGAGCGCTTGCCGCTGGCCTGATTGTTTTCGCTTTCCTACCAGCCCGCTGGAGAACCGGCGCCCGTCTCTGGTTGGCCAATCACCCCCTGGCCGATGCAAAGTTCTACTTCTTCATCTTCTGTCTCATCCCCGTTCAGACGCTGTTCGCCCACAACTGGCTTACCCTGCCTATGTACGTCGAACGAGGCTTTCGCGAATCCTGGCCGTGGATTAGCACCAACTTCGAAGCCGCCGTCAATTTCAACCCGCTGCTGATCTTCATCTTCGTGCCGATCGTGACCGCGCTTACCCAGAAGCGCAAAGTCTATAACATGATGATCCTCGGCACGTTCATTATGGCTGCGCCCACGTTCCTTCTCGCGTTTGGCGCCAAACCGTGGACTCTGGTCGGTTACCTGATCATCATGACCATCGGTGAGGCCATGTGGCAGCCTCGCTTCCTGCAATACGCCGCCGAGATAGCTCCCGAAGGGCGCACCGGAGCCTACATGGGCGTTGCTCAGTTCCCGTGGTTCCTCACCAAGGTAATCGTACCGCTGTACTCAGGTTGGTTTCTGCAGCGGTACTGCCCAGATGAGGGCGTCGCACACACCGAGACTATGTGGCTTATCTATGCATGCATCGCCATGGCCTCGACCATCATACTCATCCTGGCCAGGAGCTGGGTGGGTAAGGACTTCAAGACCAAGGCTGCTTGACCGGGTCACCTGCGGATGGGTTTGTCGAACGCCGCCGTCACTGGTGGGCGGACCTTAGGCTCCAAGAGGCGGTTGTGCGTGGAGCATCGGGTCAGCTTACCGGGGCGTCGATGAGCAAGGCGGCGGCGGTTTTATCGGTGAGCCATCCGTCCAGCGAGAGCAGATCGCCCAGGGTGAAGCGGGCTCGGATCAGGTGGCTGTGATTGACGGCAGCGCGGGCCCTCGCGACAGGAATGGACGGAGTGAGTTCGCCAAAACGCTGTGGCGCTGTGGCTCGGCGCAATGCGGAGGCTACCTCGGAGCTCGGGCGGACGCGGTTGCGCAAGAAGGTCTCATGCGCCCCTTCGTGCAGGGACTCGACGAACTTGCGGCGAGCAGCTCCTGACCGATTCCAGCGGACCAGCTTCTTCTCTAGATCGCGCCAGATCTCCGCGCTCATGTTACCGGTCGGATCGAGCGGGCTGAACTCGTGCTGGACAATTCGTCGCCACGCGCCCGGATCCGCATCGCGAAGAATGCGCTCGGGGTCCAACTCCGGCCAGGCGCGTTCGTAGGCCCGGGCGGCGACCAGGGTGGCTACGCCCACCTGCGCACCGTGGAGGGCCGCCTCGCGCCGGTCGGCGTCTGCGGTCAGGTCGAGGTAGTGGCTGATGACGTGTTCCCAGCCGGACACCGGCGCGGTCTGGTTAACGATCGACATCGCCATCCCCGCCAGCAGCAGTCCGTCCAGCACGGCACGCACGCCCAGCGAATCTCCGGCGGCGACTCGCTCCGCCCGGTCGATCATGGTCTGCTCCGCGCCCTCCAGCAGTTGCCCGGGCACTTCACTAAAACCGTCGTCCATGCCCAACTCATGAGCGAGGTACCAGTCTCCGTAAGCCACGCTCCGGGCCAGTACGTCACCGAAGCCGGCCAGAGTCATCCGTGGGGGGGCATCAGCCAGCGTGCGCAGATCACACACCACCGTGTCGGGAGCTTGGGCGGGAAGGGTCCGCTTGACGCCGTCCACGCGGAGCACCGCCAGGGCTGACGTGTATGCGGTGACGCTTGCCGCCGTCGGGAAACAGATCATCGGCGGGACGGCCGCCCGGTTGCCGACCTCAGGAGCGCCTCTCTGACCATGCAGGTGCCGGGCGTACTTGACCACGTCGGTGATGCTACCCGACGCCACCGTGACGACCGCAGCATACTCTCCGATCTCCTCCGCCAGTTGTCGCGCCGCGTTGATGTCGGCGTGAAACGGTCCAGCCTCCGGTCGGTCGCCCATCGCCGGTAGGCGGCGGGTGGTCAGCGGACCGGCTGACGCCAGCCGATCCTCGATCAACGCCTTGAGATCATCCGTGCCGCGCCGCATGGAGGTGTGATCCATGACCAGCAGGGTCGGTCCCCCATGCCCAAGGGCGTGAACGGCATCGAGCAGAGCGTCCAGTGCGTCTTCCTCGACCACGACGCGCTCGATGTTGACGGGCCGAATGGGCTCTCGCCCTGCCGCCCACACCTCCAGTTGGCGGTTCACTTCCGGAAGGTTGCACGGGTTAACGGGTTCGACGGGTCTGTCCATGTATGTATGCCGGTGAGCGGTTGAGTCGCGGCCGGGTCGTTCGTACGGTCAAGCCATGGCGAAGGCTCGACGGATCATGGCGATGCGGGAACTATCCGGGTTGGGGACAAAGCCGAACCGTTCCTCATCACGGGGCGTCTGGAACTTGGCGAGACGCTTCCAGCCCTGGTTCATACCGTGAATGAACAGTGCGGAGGTGATGCTGCGCGTGCGCAAGAACGTAGCCAGCGTGCGCCGCCAGACCCAGGGCATGGCTGCAGCGGTATGGCGCAGCTCGTAGATCGCCTCGTCGAGTGCTTCCGCGGAGAGGTTGCGCGGCTGATAGACGGTTTCGACGAAGCTGTAACGCTCCCAGTCCGCAGGGTAGTTAGTGGCGAAGATACGCCCCTCTTTCATGTAGCGGTCGTACATCTTCGTGCCGGGGAGCGGGGTCAGGTTGGTGATCTGGATGGTGTCCACTCCCAGGCGAACCGCCTCCAGGGACGTCTCGGCGACCGTGTCGATGTTGTCCTGGTCGGCACCGATGATGAAGGCGCCGAAGACACTGATGCCCGCGCGGTGAAAACCCTTGATTAGCTCGCGATAGCGGGTGACGTTCTTGCGGTTGATGCCCTTGTGATAGTCGCGCAACGACTCGGGATTGAGCGTCTCGAATCCGATGAGCATCCCCCGGCACCCCGCACGGTAAGCCAGCCGCAGCCCTTCCGGGTCGTCGCCCATGTTGATCGTGGTCTGGCTGAACCAGAGACGCTTCTTGCCGCGTTTGATGATCTCGCGCAGGAGCTGCTTCGCCTCGATCGCATGGCGCTCGCCCACGCCGAAGAAGTTGTCGTCGACGACGAAGACGAAGCGCTTGGTGGTGGCGTTCCATTCCTCGATGATGGCATCGATGCTGCGGCGGCGAATCCGGGCGCCGTTGAACTCGGTCACGCTGCAATACTCACAACCCACCGGACATCCGCGCGAGGTCTGGATGCTGGAGACGTCGTAGGTTCCGTTGACCGGCTGAAGGTGCTGGCGGGCACGACCGTAAACCGTTCCCAGTTCGCTGAGGGAGCCTTGATACCGCAGCTTCAACCCACCGTTCGTGGCGTCCGCGAGGATCTGCGGCCAGAGTACGTCACACTCGCCGACGGCCACCGAATCCACGTAACCAGCTGCTTCGTCCGGTATGGCTGACGCATGGGGGCCGCCCATGATGACCGGGATCTTCTTCCGGCGGCAGGTGGCTGCGATTTCGTAGGCCCGGGTTGCCCCACTGGTGTATCCGGTCAAGCCCACCAGATCGTATTTGCCAGACTCGATCCGTGCCTCAGTGGCGTCGCGCCCGAAGACTTCGTCGATGATCTCGACGTCGTGCCCCGGTCCGGCCAACTCCGCAAGCACCTGCAGGCCTAGCTGAGGAATCCGGCTGCCGATCGTGTGGTAGCCCTCGGCTCGTCGAGTGATAGGATTGATTAGCGCAATGCGCATCGGGTTCTCCAACGCCGTGGCCTGGGGGTTCTGCTGGGCAGGTGAGGTCCTCGCGACCAGGGTGCGCCATCTCCTCTGACGCGCCTCCCGCCGGCTCGTGCCGCAAGGACGCTGGAATCCAACCAACCGCGCCAAAATACCGCTCTGAGTCTAGAGGTGGGCATCGGCGGAGTCAAATGCACGGCGACGTCGTACCCGATTTCAGTTTATGCGAGCACGGGATGCCGCAGGTGGTGGTCGGTGAGACGCTGATACTGATGGCCCAAGGCTAGCAGACGGTCCTCCGCGTAAGGCGGTGCCATCATCTGCAAGCCGATGGGCAGACCCTCGGGATCGAAACCACAGGGCAAGCTGACCGCCGGTATCCCCGCCAGGTTGGCTGAGATCGTGTACACATCCGCCAAGTACATCGACAGGGGGTCCTCGGTCTTTTCGCCCAGCTTGAAAGCGGTCGTCGGTGCCACCGGAGAAGCGATTGCGTCCACCTTCTCGAACGCGCTCTCGAAGTCGCGTTTCAGCAGGGTGCGCACCTGCAAGGCCTTGAGGTAGTAGGCGTCGTAATAACCGCTCGACAGGGAAAACGTTCCCAGCATGATCCGACGCTTCACCTCGGCGCCAAGCCCCTGGCTACGCGAGGCGCAGTATAGATCGATGACGTCTTCCGGATGCTCAGCCCGGACGCCGTAGTGCACCCCGTCGTACCGGGCCAGGTTGCTCGAAGCCTCCGCCGTGGCGATCAGGTAGTAGCACGCCACCGCGTACCTCATGTGCGGCAGGTGAACCTCGACCACCTCCGCACCATGGGCACGGTAGACGTCCAGAGCTTCGAGGACCGCGCTACGGACCGTCTCGTCCAGCCCCTCGCCGAAGTACTCGGCAGCGTATCCGATCTTCACCCCGCGCAGGTCCGCGTCGAGTGCGGCGGGGTAGTTCGGGACCTCCAGATCGACGCAGGTGGAATCTCGCTTGTCGTGCCCGGCGATCACCCCCAGCAGCACCGCTGCGTCCGCGGCGCTGTGGGTCAGCGTACCGATCTGGTCGAGGCTGCTGGCGAACGCCACCAGTCCGTATCGCGAAACACGTCCGTACGTGGGCTTCAGACCCGTGACTCCGGTGAAGGACGCCGGTTGGCGGATAGAACCGCCCGTGTCCGAGCCCAAGGCTGCGTGGACCAGGTCAGCCGCCACCGCGACAGCGGACCCGCCGGACGATCCGCCCGGGACCCGCTGCGGATCCCACGGGTTACGCGTGGGGTGGTACGAGCTGTTTTCCGTACTGCTGCCCATCGCGAACTCGTCCAGATTGGTCTTGCCGATGATGATGGCGTCGGCAGCCTCCAGCCGCTGAACCACGGTGGCGTCATAGGGCGCCCGGAAGTTGGAGAGGTACTGGGAAGCACACGTGGTTTTCGAGAAAGTCGTGCAGAGGTTGTCTTTGATGCCGATCACGGCCCCGGCGAGTGGACCGACCTCGACGCCGCGCACTCTCCGGGCATCGACGCACGCCGCCCGCTTCAGGGCTCGATTTCCCTCGACGTGGAGGAACGCCCCCAGCCGCTCGTTCTGACGGTCAATCGCCTCGAGGCACGCCTGAGTGACCTCCACCGCGGAGCGCTCCTTGGCCTGCAACGCAGCTAGGGTGTCGGTTAAGGACATGAAATCTCTTCTGTCCGGGATCGGCCCTGCGGGGCCCATGGCCGCCATCGTCTGTCCGGTTTAGGCACTGTCCTGGTCCAAGACCTTGGGCACCCGGAAGAAATGGTCTTCGCGCTGGGGGGCGTTGGCCAAGGCCTGCTCGACGCCTGGGGAGGGGACCGGTTCATCCGCGCGCAGGACGTTAACCACCGGAAGCGCATGGGCGGTACCCGGTACGTCGGTCGTATCCACTTCGTTTAGCTGATCGATGTATCCGACGATGGCGGAGAGTTCGCCGGCCAGACGAACCTCCTCCTCCTCGCTCAGTTTCAAACGTGCGAGCAGAGCGACGTGCCGAACCAAGTCTGTATCGATGTTCGTGACCACCGATCAACGCTCAGTCAGAGAAGGAACGAATCACGAGACTGGTTGGCGCAAAACCGCCGTCACCGATTCGAAGCCACGAGGCGGCTGCGGCGGATGGCTTGGCGGGCCGGAACTCGCCAGCTAGTGCGGGGACGGCCTAAGACTCGGACTCGGACTGCGGCGGAGACCAGTCGCGTTTGACCGGCTTTTGCACCAGCCCCATGCGAATGGCCTTGGCGGAGACCTTGATCCGGCAGACGCGACCATCCACCACAGCGCGGACCCGCTGGATGTTGGCACGGAACATGCGCTTGGTCTTGCCGGTGACCTTCTTGCCGACCCCCCCGAGGTACTTGGCCTTGCCGCGACGGGCGTAGCTAAATCCGCTATGGGTCTTCTTACCAAGAAAAAAGCACTCACGGGCCATAACCCACCTCAACATCTGTACCTGCCCGGCCCGCGTGCTCGCAACACTGCCCCCGGGGCCTGGAACCCTTCCGAATCCGGTCAGTATACCCGATCTGACGCGGGTCGCAACTCCTGCCCAAGCCATCCCTTAAAAAGGACCGACGAGAGGCTACAATGCTCGCAATGTGGTGGGGAGGCTGGCGTTTGGCCTGAGGGAAGGGGTGAGGCCCATACCGGGGCCGCGACGGGCCTTTCAGCCGACGGCCCCGAAACCGCTCCGGGACGGTATCAAGGCGTAGGTCGGACAAATGCAGGGCGTCGACAAGGGTGAGGTGAGCGCTGCGGTGTCGCCGGATGGGCTGGCAGAGCTGATCGAGCGCGCCCAGCGACTCGACCCCGACGCCTACGATGCCCTGGTGGATGCCTACGGGCAGAGACTCTTCGGGTTTCTGTACCGGATGACCGGACGCCGCGAGGATGCCGAAGACCTGCTGCAGGAGGTATTCCTGCGAATGGTCCGGATGCTGGGGCGCTACCGCCATCAGGGCCGATTCGAGTCTTGGCTGTTTCGGATCGCGGCGAATCTCGGACGTGATCGCATCCGCCGCGTCGGACGTACCCCGACGATCATCTCGATGTCTGAGGGAAGCGGGGGGGAGGGGGACGATCAGGACGCGGGTTGGGAGCCGGTCTCCCCAGACGAGGGTGGGCCGGACGCTTCGCTTCTCCAGGTCGAACGACGTGGGAGACTCGAGGAGGCGTTGGGGCAGCTTGCGGATGCGGAACGCGAGGTCATCATGCTACGCCATTTCTCGGAGATGAGCTTTGCCGAGATCGCCGAGACCATGCAGACCCCGCTGGGGACCGCTCTGGCGCGGGCACACCGCGGTTTGGCCAAGCTCCGCCGCATCATGGAGGGCGAGTGATGATTGATGAGCATGATCCCCATCCCGACCTGGAACGTGACGAAGCCTGGCTTGAAGAGGTCATGTTCGCTCAACCCACGACGCCGATGTCCCGGGTCAAGCACGCGGTCCGCATAGAGGCCGGCGAAGCCTGGCTCGCCAGTCGGATGGAGGCGGAACCCGTCTCCGCGGACTTGGCAGCCGTCAAGGGCGCGGTCCGGGGCGAGGTGGAGGGTTTGCTGGAGAGACGCAGCCGGGCCGTCTTGCAGATCCGGGTCTGGACTCACCGTCTGGTGGGGCTGGCGGCTGCGGCTGCGGTGGTGTTCGGCGTGGGCATCCGGGGTTGGGGTCCGGAAGAGTCCGCAGTCGGATCGGTCGCGGTGATTGCGGGGCTGGACGACTGGGTCGAAGCGGTGGCGGTGGACACGTCCGCCACGGTTCAGGAGTATGCAGCCCTGTTGGTTTTGGCTGAGGGGCTGACCACGCTGGAGAGCGATCTATTGGAGGATTCGGCGGCGTCCTGGATCGGACAGGAACTGGACGACGTCGATGCGGAGCTGGATACCGTTCTGACCGAGCTGGGCTGACTGGCCTCATGGCCCGTCGTGGCAGCGTCGGGCAGTTTGGGCGAACGCCCGGACGGAGATCGGAGTCGGAGAACATGGCTGTGATGCGTGCCGGACAACGAGGGTGGGTGATTGGACTGGGGGCTGTGCTGGCAGCCTGTGTTTGTGGTCCCGGCTGGGCGGAGGATCCCGACCCGCCGCCCCAGGAGGAGGCAAAGGGAACCGTGGGGCCGGGGCTGGGGGACCATCCTTCGCCCCCGGAGCACCCCCGGGGCAGATGGCGCCATCGGCGGGCTGACTATCGAACCCTCCCTGAAGACGTCAAGGCTGAGCTGCACGAGTTCATGGCGGAGCACTTCCCCGATCAATACGGCGAGTTGGCTCGCTTGGAGGACGTGGCGCCGAAGGCGTTTGAGGTGAAGACGAATCGTGTGCTCCCGACGCTGTTGGAATTGATGCGCCTTGAGCAGGACGATCCCAAGGTGTTTCCGCACAAAGTCAAATCCGTGCGCTTCTCGGCCCAGATCCGTGCGCTGCTCCGTCGGGTCTCCCGCGATCGGGAAGGGGAAGCCGATCCCAAGAAGGTCGAGCAACTCCGCGGTCTGCTGGAGAAGCGCTTCGACGCAGAGTTGAAGATCCGTCGCATCGAGGTGCAGCGTCTCGAGCGCCGACTGGCTCAGGCGCGCGCGCGGCTTGACGACCGCCTGCAAGACAAGGAGCTGATCGTCGCGGACGAACTCGACGAACTCATGCGCACGCGCCGTCCCTATCGCGAGCACGGCCCTGACGGGAAAGGACCCAGGCGCCAGCGTCGTCCATAGGCCGCATCATCGTAGCTACCTCGGAGAAGAGAGCACTTCCACCTGGCTCCCGAGTGCCCTGGGGGACGTGTATAGCGGTCCACGCTTCCGAAATGTAGCGCCACCCCTTGTGGGTGGCGAGAAGCCCATCAGAGGCCCGAGCGCTGGCGCTGGCTCAGCGGGATGGGCACCACTCGCTACTGCAACGCGGGTGTCAGTTGCCTCAGGTTGACGCGGTGCCAGAATCTACTTGAGCGTGTCTGCCACCCAGGTCCGGGCGCGCATCGTGGCGGGGAAACCGAGCGTGGTCACCGCCAGCATGGCGACGTGGCGAAGCTCGTCCGGCGTACACCCAGCCTCGAGACCCTTGCGCACCGCGGAGTGCGAAGCCCCCTCCAACTGACCGGCCAGGCTGAGGGCCAGCTTGACCAGGGCTGCGGACTTTGCATCCAGGGGTCCTGCCTTCTTGGCGGCTTCGCCGAGGGCCTCGTAGGCCTTCATCACCTCGGGTTGTTCGGAACGCATCCGCTCGTAAGAATCCGGTCGGTCGGACATTGTGTTTCTCCTTCAATCATCTTGATCGTGTCCTCTGCCTAATCGGTTCGCCCGAGCAAATCAAGTCGGCGGGCTTGGCGTCTGTGGTTCATCCGTGGGGGTGACGGTTGGCAGAACGGAGTCTCGGCCGTCCTGCGTTGCGTTCGAGGCTTCGTCGGGGATAGAATGCGGGAACGCTTCGATGGGCTGGATTTCTCCAGCGGTTACAGGATGTCGCGGGTGAGATCGCCCAGGTGGTCATCCTGGGCGGCGAGGGCGAGTCAACCACGGCTTGAGTGCATATTCCACAATTCTGCGGCGGGCACTATGGTTTGCTGTGGTGGCTGGAGTCGCCTACTGGCTGTTCGCCGACACGATCAGGCACTACACCCGGAGCACGGCGGACCCACACGCCATTCGCTTCAGCCACTTCGGAACCTATCAGGACTACGAGATCTGGGGCGAGTTGATTCGGGCCTACGAATCTGCTCATCCCGGGCACCGGGTGCGTCGGGAGTATGTATCCGGTTGGTACGGTCTATACGACACCAAGATGCGCCAGCAGATTCTGGCGGGTACCCTTGCTGACGTGGTTCTGGTGCAGTACGGGCCGTTCCGCAGCATCGCCCGGCATTTTGAACCGCTCGATATGCTCGTGGGTGAATCGGTTTCGTCGAATGGAGCGACGTATCTCTCGCACGACCTGGACCCGGTCGCGCTGGGGTGCTTTCGGGTCGAGGGGCGACAACTCGGGCTTCCGGTCAGTGGGGGCAACCTGCTGATCTACTGCAACCCGGACTGTTTTGCGCGGGCTGCTTCTCACCGGGGGATCGAGGTACCACTGCCCGAACCGGACTGGACCCTGGCAGACTTCCGCAACCTCGCCGAACTTCTGACCTGCGACTTTGACGGTGATGGACAACTGGACCAGTTCGGTTTTTGGCAGCCGCGTTGGGTCTACTTCCTGCCATTCATCTGGTCGCTGGGCGCGGATATTCTTGACGAGAGCAACACTCAATGGCGCCTGGTCGGTCCGGAGGCGGAGGCGGCGATGGGCTTCTTTCAGGAACTGCGCTTCCCCCATCAGGTCAGCCCACGCCCGGAGGACGTCGCCCAGATCATCCAGGACGTCGGCTTCCTTACCGGCAGGGTTGCCATGTGCATGAACGGTCCCTGGTTTCAGCCGTTCCTCGCCCGCACCAAGCTGGCGAACACCTATCACGTCGCCCATATCCCCAGTGGTCCGGGTGGGCGGTCCACGCGCGTGACCTGGGATGGGGTGGCGATTCGAGCCGGACTTCCCCAGGAGCGTCGCCGTCAGGCGGAGGAGTTTGTGCGCTTCGTTTGCGGCGCGCAGGCCCAGGCGATACTGGCTGGTACCCAGCGGGCCCTGCCCGCACTGCAGGCTGCGGGTGCGGCGTTCACCCAGCGTGACGGCGGGCGGACCAGCGGGCGCTTCGTCGAAGCTCTGGAATACTCGCGCCTTCAGCCAGAGACGATCCACTTCCGAGCCATGGACCGGGCCATCAACCGACACATGGCCCGGTTGCTGGCGGATGGTGATCGTCCCTCCGCTGCGGAGATGGTCGCCGCTCTCGCCGCCGATCCAGTGATCCGCAAGCACTTCGGGGCGGAAGGGGGGAAACCCTGATGCCGCCCGCGCTCCAGGTCAAGCGCAACCTCGGGTTGTATACCGGCGGAGGATTCGCCCTGCCTTGGATGATCGGTGTGCTGCTGCTAAGCGTCGGGCCGATGTTGGCTTCGTTCGCCCTTTCCCTGGTGAGCTGGGATGGTTTGGAGTGGTCCGGCATCAAATGGGTTGGCCTGGACAACTACCGTCAGCTTGCGGAGTTTGTTCCCGACGACCCTCTGCGGAGTTTCGACCCCTGGTACTTCGAGGCTTTGCCCGGGCGTCCAGCCGATCCCCGGTTCTACCGTGCCGTGTACAACACCCTCGTCTATGGTCTGACCGCCGTTCCCCTCGGGCTGGTGGCTGCGTTGTTGATGGCTTTGCTGTTGGACGCCCGCATGCGCGGGATCGCGGTGTTTCGCACGCTCTACTACCTTCCCCACGTTCTTTCGGGCGTGGCGACGGTGATGGTGTGGAGCTGGCTGTTCAATCCGCGGTTCGGTTGGATCAATCTGGTGCTTCGCGGTTTCTACCGCGCGCTGGATCCAGTGCTGGTTGCGGTGGGTCTTGAGGGTACCAGTTCGTGGCCGGTTCCGGACTGGCTCTATTCGCCGGCAGCGTGCAAGCCGGCGCTGGTGGTCATGCACGTGTGGGCGGCGGGGGGGGCTATGCTCATCTTCCTGGCGGCGTTGCAGTCGATCCCCGCCAGCCTGTACGAGGCGGCGGCTATCGACGGCGCCGGTCGTCGACGGCGTTTCTGGAGCGTCACTCTTCCGCAGATCACCCCGGCGCTGTACTTCAATCTGATCCTGGGCGTGGTCTACGCCCTGCAGACCTTCAGCCAGCCTTACCTGCTACGAAACCGCGCTCAGCATGACGGTCTGCTGTTTTACGTTCTGTATCTGTACCAGTGTGCTTTCGAGGAACCGCACCGCCTCGGTTATGCCTCTGCGGTGGCGTGGGTCCTCTTCGTGGTCATCTTGCTGTTGACCCTGCTAGTCGTCCGCTCTGGGCGCTGGTGGGTCCACTACGAAAGCGAGTCTGCGCTGTGAGTGCTCCGACGCTCGATTCGGCAGCCCGTTTGCGATGGTCTCGGGCGATCCACTGGGTTCTGCTGATCCTGGTGGGGTCCGTGGTCGTCTTGCCGCTGCTTTGGGCAGGGCTGGCTTCGGTGCAGCCGCTGGAGGATGTGTTCCGCTATCCTCCGTCGTGGAGCCTGGACAATCCACGCTGGGAGAACTACGCGGAGGCTGCAACCACGCTGCCCTTTGTGCGATTCATGCTGAATTCGCTGTTGATCACTGCCGCTGCGGTGACCGGGGCGGTGCTGACCAGTGCGATGGCGGGCTATGCGTTCGCCGTTCTGCCGTGGCGTGGGCGTCGCTTCTGGTTCCTGGTCCTGTTGGCGTCGATGATGATCCCCTCGCAGGTACTGCTGATCCCTCACTTCGTGCTCTACGAATCACTGGGGTGGATGGGGACGTACAAACCGCTCATCGTCCCGGCGTGGTTGGGCGGCGGCGCCTTCAACGTGCTCCTGTTTCAGCAGTTCTTCAAACGGATGCCGCGTGAGCTGGGGGAGGCTGCCGCCCTGGACGGGGCGACCCGCTGGCAGACCTTTACGCGAGTGATGCTGCCCGCAGCCCGTCCGGTGGTGATTACTGCTGCGATACTCAGCGCCGGTTTTCACTGGAAGGATTTCCTCCGTCCGTTGGTCTACCTCTCCGACTTCTCCACGTTCCCTATTTCTCTGGGATTACGCATGTTCCAGACGGCAACGGGAAGCTGGATCAACCTTCTGATGGCCGCCAGCCTGCTATCCCTCATACCCCTGGTCGTGGTATTCCTCTGCGGCCAGCGCTACCTGACCCGCGGACTGCGCCTTTCCCGGCGGCATGGCGCTGAGTAGAGGATGTGCAGCCACCAGGCGGAGAGGCCGACCCGCTACTCGCGTATGAGGTGAGCCAAGGTGGTCTTCTGGAGGAAGCCGGTGTAGGCGTTGGCCACCTTCTCCCAGCGCTTGTGCATGGGGCAGAGGTTGGACTTGCCGCAGTTACGGTTCCCGAACGGGCATCGC
>JAAEQG010000218.1 GCA_024231775.1 bacterium | reverse complement strand
TCTCGAGGTGGGGGACAGACTGGCCGCGAAGATGCTCAAGAGGCGCAAGGTTTGTGCATCTTGTGCTTCTTGGCGGCTTCCAGAAGAAGAGAGACGGCCCGGGTGCCCCATCCTTTGTTCAGCAAAGGGTGGGGGCTTCTACCAGGGCCGGTTCGATTGTGCCGATTCCCGATCATCTTATTTCTCGCGCTCGAATAGCCGCGCGGACTGAAGTCCGCGGCTCGTTGATCGGCACAGTCATCCTGGACCTGGTATCAGACTCGAGCTAGGGGGAGGACTCCGCCGCGGGGGCCTCCCCACGCTTCGTCCACCAGTCGACAAGATCGCTGGTATCGTACTGCTTGAGGTGGGTCCTCAGCAGCGTGAGTAGATCCTCAACCGGGTAGATGCGTTCGGGCTGGCGGAGTATGCCGACCTCCCGGCCGAAGAGGTTGACGGTCAGGATGGTCTTGCCGTCCTCGCCATGCGTACCGCGAATGCGCAATCCCTCTCGATCGAGGAGCAGTTTGGCGCCCATCTGCACATACTCGATGCGTTCGGGCAGAACCCGCGACAGATCGAGCCCGAAGACCGTGCGGCCGACGGTGGCGAGGGCTTTTCTTTCGATGTAGGCGGGACCGTCGGTCGGCGGATGAGCCGTGAGCTGCACGTCCGCGAATTGAATCTCGTTGTCCACAATCGCCAGGGTGTTGATGCGCACCTCGAGCTGGCCGGTAACCACGCCATAGCCCAGCAGGCGGGTGAGCGCATCGAGGGACACGTCCCTGGCTTGTCCGCTTACCCGCACATACCGCAGATCCCGCCCTTCGATTTCCGCCTGATGAACGGTTAGCTCGACCCCACCGTTAAGGGCGGGCTCACGGAAGATGGACGCCAGATCCGCCAGCTGTAGCTCGGCAATCCGCCCGCCGAAGCGCAGCGCCGTCAGCTCGGGACGCCGCCCATTCCCCGGTCCAAAACACGCCTGCTCGATGTTGACATCCACCACCCCGCGGAACGGACCCCCGATGACCTGGCGGGTGAGCTGCTCCAGGAGTCCTCCGTGGAGGGACCCACCGACCTCCATCGCCCACTGCCCCGCGGACACGTCACGGTAGGTGATCCGCCCGGAGAACACTCCGCTATCCACCGGATTCCCCAGCAGCAGATCCAGCCCCAAAGCTCCGAGAGGTATGTCCCCCACCCGGAGTTCGACCTTCTGAAACATCATCCCCGCCCCGGGCGTGAACCAGGCGGAGACGTGGATAGGATCATCAACCGCAATATCGTTAAGTTGGTTAACACTCAGCACCGCCCGCCCTTGCCCGGAGTCGTCAAAGTAGATCACCCCATCCGCCGCCGGTGCCGTCATGGCGAAGTTCGCGTGACGCCAGCGGAAGTCAATGCGCTCCACGTTGACCTGGGCCAACCGCAGACGGTTGAAATCGTGGCCGAAGCCCGAACGCAGCAGCTGCTCATAGTCCTGCGGCGTCCAATGGCCCGTGCCCACCAGCAGCCATCCGTCGCTGATGTCCAGGGCGTACTTCTCGTCCTGCGAATCCGGGTGCTCGCGCCAGACCGCCCGCTCCAGCTCCGCTATGCGCGTGTCACCCGCCGGCAGGCAGACGGTGATCCCTTCGAACTGTCGCCCGACAAACGAACGTGGGACCACCTTGCGCAGAGCCACCTCCAGCCCCAGCAGATCACTCAGATCCGCGGCGATGCTCTCGCGGAATCCCGGACTGCGCAGGTACATCGCGTAGGCAATAGTGGCCCCGAGCGAACCCACTACCGTGACCACGGTCAGCCCCAGCAGGATCTTGCGGTGTCGGAGCATTGAGGTTCTTCGATCCTGAGCTCGTGATACCGCGTTGGCGGGTGCCCCATCGCTTCAGCGGTGGGACGAGCCGCATCCCTCGCCACCCGGCGGGCATCCAATCAGAGCCCCGAGCGCAAGCGAGCGGGTCCAAAGGCGACGCTATCCCCACGAAAAGCCCGCCACTCACTCCGCGTCGCCGAGCTGACCAGCGGCTTCCAGGTATCCCTCGTACGCCCTGCGGACTTCGGTCAGCGTGTCCCCGCCGAACTTCTCCAGAAACCCACGGGCGATCTCGAAGGCAACCACGTTCTCCGCGACGACGCTGGCAGCCGACACCGCACACACGTCGCTGCGCTCATAGTCGCAACGAGCCGGCTGCTTGGTCGACAGATCGACGCTATCCAGACCGCGCATCAGCGTGCTGATCGGTTTCATCACCCCCCGGACGACGATCGGCTGACCATTGCTCATCCCCCCTTCCAGCCCACCGGCCCGGTTGGTTCGGCGGGTGAATCCCAGCGCCGGCGTACCTCGCAGAGATGGGTAGTAGTCAATCTCGTCGTGAACCTGGCTGCCCGGCAAGGTCCCCAACTCGAACCCCCCACCGATCTCCACCCCCTTGAATGCCTGGATGGAGCCAACCGCCTGCATCAAACGCCCGTCAAGCCTGTCCTGCCAGCAACCGCAACTCCCCACTCCCGGACACAACCCGTGAACCTGCACCTCAACCCAGCCGCCGACCGTGTCCCCGTCCTTCTTGGCTTGGCGGATCACCTCGATCATCCCGTCCGCCACCGCCGCGTCCGGGCAGTAGACCTCGTTCGCATCCCGCGCCGCGATCAACTCCGCCGCGGACCAGCCCGCGTCGATCGCCGCCGCGACCGGACCGACTCTGCACACGAAACCCACCGTCTGAATCTCGAACGCATCCAGCAGACAACGGGCGATCGCCCCGGCAGCCACCCGCGCAGCCGTCTCCCGCGCCGAAGCTCGCTCCAGCGTTTCCCGGCAATCCGTCGTCAGCCACTTGAGACTTCCCGCGAGGTCCGCATGACCAGGCCGAGGGCGATGCACCGCGGGAGCGTCGTCGATCCGCCAATCCCGGTTGGCAATCTGCACCGCCAGCGGCGAGCCGATCGTCTTGCCCTGCCGAACCCCGGAGAGAATGTTCACCCCGTCCTTCTCGATCTTCTGGCGCCCGCCCCGACCGTACCCCCCCTGCCGACGAACCATCTCCCGGTTGATCCGGTCGAGATCAAGGGCTATCCCGGCGGGCATACCCTCGACCAGAGCGATCAACGCCTGTCCGTGCGATTCACCGGCGGTTCTATAGGTTAAGCTCGCCATCCGAACACCTGCGCCTCCCAAACCGCCCCGAGCTTCCAGAACCGAGCCGCGACCGTAAGGGAGCGGTCTGAGCACCGGCCGCAGTCCGCTCCCGTGCGATCGCAACTCGGGTCGACCGACGGTAAGCCCCCACCGTCACCCGGTCAAGCGTTCCACAGCCTCGCGATACTTGGCGGCGGTGTTGCGCACGATCTCGTCGGGCAGCTCGGGACCGGGCGGGGTCTTGTCCCACCGGCCGGCGGCGCACAGCTCGGTCAGATAGTTGCGGACGTACTGCTTGTCGAAGCTGTCCTGATCGCGACCGGCTACATAATCGTCCGCCGGCCAGAAGCGCGACGAGTCCGGAGTCAGCACCTCGTCGATCAGCAGATACTCATCGCCATGGCGTCCCCACTCGAACTTGGTGTCCGCGATGATAATACCCCGCGTCCCGGCGTGTTCCGCCGCGCGACGGTAGAGCTCCAGGCTGCGCGCCCGCAGCAACTCCATCACCTCACCGCCGGCGATCGCACAAGCCTGCTCAAAGGAGATGTTCTCATCGTGCCCGACCTCCGCCTTGGTCGCTGGCGTGAAGATCGGTTGAGGGAGTTGGGCGCACTGTTGAAGACCCGCGGGCAGCTCGATCCCGCACACGCATCCGTTCTGCCGGTACTCCTTCCAGCCCGAACCAGCCAGGTACCCCCGCACCACACATTCGATGGGGACCACCTCACACTTCCGACAGCGCATGGCTCGCCCGCGCAGTTGATCGGCGTACGGCGCCAGCTCCGGCGGCAGCGCACCGTCAAGCACCTCGAGCAGATGATGGGAAACCGTGCTGCCGAACCGATCGAACCAGAACTTCGAGATGCGGGTGAGCATCGCCCCCTTGCCTGGAATGGGCGAGGGCAGCACTACGTCGTACGCGCTGATCCGGTCGGTCGCCACCAGCAGCAGCTCGTCCCCCAGATCGTAAACATCGCGTACCTTCCCTCGTCGGCAGGGGTACCCACCAAGTCGCGTCTCCACAACCACTGCTGCGTCAGACTCCCCCATGATGGCCCTTTCTGACAACTCCCCGTCAACCTACGAACCACGAAACATCCCCGACCCGGATGCGGGTGCCCCATCATTTGCGAAGCAAAGGGTGGGGGCTAAACGAGCAGATCCCCGGCATGTAGCGCCACCCCTTGTAGGTGGCGAGCAGCACGAAGTCGCCCGGATACCATACTCATCCCGAAGAGTAAGCACACCAACCGCGCTCCTCTCCGGGCGGACTATACCTCGTGATCCGTAGCGACTCCAGCGAAAAAACCATCGGCGGCGACTCGACGGCGTGGAAGAAACCGCGATAATAACCGGCGCGTGCCTGCGGGTAGTAAGTGAGGTGGAATCGCATCCCTGACTCCAGTGCGCCTGCCCCGTTGTGGACGAGGACCGGTCGCCCGAGTCGTGACTTTCCGGTGTAAGCAAGCTCATGCTGCGTTTCTCCGTCTTTGCCGAAGGTTCTGTCACCGACATCGTCGATTTCTCGGGAGCCTACCTGCTCGGCAGTGACGGCGTACCCTTGCGCGCGGAGCTGGAGCTACGCGACCGCCAGATCATCTGCCGGAAACGCGCCACCGGACCGGCGGCCCTTTCGATATTGTGGCCGGCCGGCTCCTCCGGGCGGTTGCTCATGGCGACAACTCGGCTGCAGGAGCGCGAGCGCCCGTACATCCTGGAGGTGGAGCTGCTGCGCGGTCGGCTGATGCGTCTGGCCCAGAAACGCGAGGAATGGGTCCTGGCCGACTGCGCGTACAGTGCGGAGGAGCGGACCGAGATCGACGCTTGTCGCGAGACCCTGATCGAAGCTCTGAAGACGGACGATCCGGCGACTGCCGCCCGCATCGCTCAGGACGGACTCGAGCGCAGCGTCGCCTTGGGAGAACAGTTGGCTGCGAACAAGGCCCAGGTGCTGATCGAACGGCGCCGTCAGGTGGGCGGTTTCACCCGCCGAGTGTTCGGCTGCAGGGTGGACCCGCTCTGCGCCGACGACAAGGTATGCACCAAACTCGCCGGAGCGTTCGACTTCGCGGTCTTGCCGATCCCCTGGAAGACCGTTGAGCCCCACGAACAGGAGCACAACTGGGCCGCCCTGGATGCCTGCGTCGAGCGGCTGGCCAAAGAGCGCCTGCCGATCAAGGGAAGCGACCTGGTCTGTTTCACGGAGGCGTGTATCCCTGACTGGCTGTACATCTGGGAGCACGATTTCGAGACCATTCGCGAGTTGCTCTACGCCCACCTTGCTCGGGTGATCGATCGATACGGGAGTTTCATCCAGGTGTGGGACGTCATCAGTGGGATCCACGCCGCCAGCTGCTTCGCCTTCAACTTCGAGCAGCTCATGGAGCTGACCCGCATGGCGGCCACGACCTTCCGCCAACTCGCCCCACAAGCCACCACCGTGGTCAACCTCGTATCTCCCTGGGGTGAGTACTACGCCCGCAACCAGAGGACCATCCCCCCCCTCCTCTACGCGGACATGGTCGTCCAGAGCGGAATCGATTTTGACGCCTTCGGGCTAAGCCTGTTCTTCGGCATGGGCACCGACGGCATGTACACCCGCGATTTGTTTCAGATCTCCACCATGTTGGATCGTTTTGCCGTCTTGGGCAAACCGCTCCACATCACCACCCTGCAGGTCCCCTCCTGCGCTGAGGGCGAGCCCAACGACGCCTGGAAGGGGCAGATGTCGCCCCGCGCCGGAGGAACCTGGCACGCACCCTGGGACGAAGACGTCCAGGCGGACTGGGTCCGGGGCATCTACGAGATCGCTCTCAGCAAACCCTTTGTCGATACGGTGACCTGGCGCAACCTGACCGACCGCGACCCGCACTATCTGCCCGGTGGTGGGCTGCTCCGCACCGATCTATCGCCCAAGCCCGCCTTCGATAGCCTGCAAGAACTCCGCACCACCATCACCGGCGCTCGTTAGCTCGTGGGCCGACCCCAGTCATCCGGAATGATCGATCCAGCCAGACCCATCGACGCCCATGTCCACATCGTGGGCAACGGTTCCGGAGGAACCGGATGCAGGCTGCAACCGCGCGGATGGCGCCGCCTGACTGCCCGCGCGATGATCGAACGGATCGGGCTGCCCCCGGACGCTCTCACCGCAGACCTCGACGCCCTGTACGTCGCCCGGTTGCTCGAGCTGGTACGCGGTTCGACGCTGCGGGCGGTGGTCATCCTCGCTCAGGAGAAGGTCTACGATTCCGCCGGCCGAGTCGTCCAGGACGCCACCGCCTACTACGTGCCCAACGACTACGTGCTCGAGTTGGCTCACCGGCATCCCGAGTTCCTGCCCGCGGTCTCGATCCACCCCGCCCGAGAGGATGCCCTCGACGAATTGGAACGCTGCCTGGCGGGCGGTGCGGTGATGATGAAGTGTCTGCCCATGTGTCAGAACATCGACTGCAACGAACCGCGCTTCCGCCCGTTCTGGGAGCGGATGGCTGAGGCTGGGCTTCCCCTCCTGGCCCATACCGGCAGCGAGCACACCCTTCCCGTGGTCCGTCCTGAACTCGCCGACCCCGCCGTACTGCGCCTGCCCCTGGAGTGCGGCGTGACCTGCATCGCCGCCCACTGCGGCACGCGTAGCAGCCCTCTATCCCGCGACTGGTTCCGGACCTTCGCGGAGATGGTTCGCCGCTACCCCAATCTGTACGGCGACACCAGCGCTTTTCACCTGCCCCTCCGCAGCAGGCATGTGCGCTCCTGTCTTCGTGAACCGCTGGCCAGCCGAATGATCCACGGCAGTGACTATCCCGTTCCGGTCTTCGGCCACTGGTTGTGGATGCGGGGGCAGCTCGGATGGCAGATCTTTCAATCCTGCCAGAAGGTTCTGAACGTTCTGGAGCGTGATTACAGACTGAAACAAGCCCTCGGCTTCGCCCCGGAAGTCTTCACCCGCATCGCCCACCTACTGCGCCTGCCCAACGAATCCGCGCCGGGACCGGATCAGCCATTAACCGAGCCGCGACCGTAAGGGAGCGGACCCAACGAAACCGCAACGATTTGCGCAGACGGCCGGGTGGCCCATCTTGTTGATCCGACCCACGGGCGGATCTCGAGGTGGGGGACAGACTGGCCGCGAAGATGCTCAAAAGGCGCAAGGTTTGTGCCTCTTGTGCTTCTTGGCGGCTTCCGGAAAAACAGAGACGGCGGGACAACGGGTGACCTATCTCGTTGATCCAACCAGCCTGCTGACGAATCTCCAGGCAGGTAACGCCCGCTTCAACATTCACATGCCTCGACTTTTCGACGTTTCGACGTTTTCCCCCTCTCCTCCACGGTCGCGGAGCGGAGATGACTCGTATCGGCACGTTCAAACTATACTCGGTATGAGACCGTCAGCGGGCGAATCGGAGTGCTGAGCTGGACTTGCCGGGTACATTCGGCTATCAAAGCCGCATGCTCGCCGCGTCAAACGCGACAGCCTCCGCCTCAGCACTTCTCGAGGACCCCGCCGGGGTACTCGCCGTGCTGCTTGCCATTCTCGCGGTGATTTTCTGGCTGACCCAGCATCCGGTCATCAGCCGAGTCTTCAAGGTCGTTCCCGCCCTGGTCTTCTGCTACTTCGTCCCCACGGCGCTGACCACCGCAGGGGTGCTGCCCGACTCCTCCCCGCTGTACTCGTGGGTCAAGACGATCATGCTCCCGGCGTGCCTGCTCCTGCTGGTCCTGTCGCTGGATATTCCTGGGATATTGCGACTGGGGCCTAAGGCGCTGGTGATGTTGCTCGCCGGAACGGCGGGTGTGGTCATCGGCGGTCCGATCGCGCTGCTGGTGTGCGCCCCGTGGTTGCCCGAGCAGGCCTGGCAGGTGAGCGCCCCGCTGGCGGGGAGCTGGATCGGCGGGGCGGCGAACATGACCGCGATCAAGGAGGCTGCGAACGTCACCGACGCCATGCTGAGCCCGATCATCATCGTGGACGTCTTCGTAGCCAACATCTGGATGGGTATCTTGCTGGTTCTGTCGGGGCGACAAGAAGCCATCGACAAGTGGACCGGGGCGAACGCCGAGGCGATTCGTGATCTCGAGCGGCGGATGACCGCCTTCCAGGAGCGGACCAGCCGAATCCCCACACTGCCCGATCTGCTGACCATTCTGGCGTTGGGCTTCGGGGGCGCGTGGGTGAGCTACAAAGGCGGTCTGTACCTGGGAGACTGGCTGGTGGGGCCGGGACTCGCGGGCTGGCTTGGCGGACTCATCCCGCCGGCGGCTTGGAAGTACATCATCGTCACCGCCATCGGAATCGTTCTGTCCTTCACTCGGGCGCGGAATCTGGAGGGCGCCGGGGCGTCGCGGCTTGGTTCGGTGATGATCTATCTGCTGGTGGCGTGCATCGGGGCCGGGGCGGACTTCCGCACGATCGTGGAGGATCCGTCCTACATTCTGATGGGTTTTGTATGGATGGCCTGTCACATCACCGTGCTGCTGGTGGTGGCGCGATTGGTGCGGGCGCCGCTCTTCTTCGTCGCCGTCGGATCCCAGGCGAACATCGGCGGAGCGGCAAGCGCCCCGGTGGTGGCTTCCGCATTTCACCCGTCGCTTGCAGCCGTTGGTGCGTTACTGGCGGTGGCGGGATATGTACTGGGCACGTACGCCGGCCTGGTATGCATGGGACTACTAAAGTGGGCCGCCGGGGCAGGCGGGTGACGTCGAGCGAACGGATTCAGGCGTCACGCCCCTGCTGAAGCAATGGCGCACCCGCCTTGCTCCCCCCCCCAAAAAAGAAGAATCTACGTCCCCGTCAACACTCCGTCGCCGTTTCAATACTCCGTCCACGTTTCAACACCTGTGGCTCATAAGATTGCGACGCGTTGACCTTGCACAACATCGGCCGTACTTTGGGGATATGGCTGCACCTTTCAAGGTCAAACCAACGCACAAGGCGGTCAAGAGCTACTACGCCGCACTCGCGACGTACGCCGACCAGAGCGTCGAGCACGAAGGCGCGCTGCGCTCCGCCTTTCAGATTGGCACGTGACAAGTGTTGGGAAGAATGCTTTAATGGTGTCAAGATTGGGCCGTGTCGGCCTGTTCGTGGGGGCCTCCTGGGACCTGAGCGATTTCCATGAGTGGTGGCGCACAATGGCTGATCGATCTGGACGGAGCCGCAAAGGCGCCAACCGTGGACGGACTTGTACGCGTCCACGGATATCGTTGCGAAGGTCAACCGCCCGAAGAAGTCGCCATGATAGAGAAGGCCGCGGCGTACGGCGCCAACGCGGTCTTTTTTGAGGCGGGTCGGAACGGGCGTCCGCCCGTCGCACAGGCTTTCGTGTTCGTTTCGGATGGTCCCGCCGACGACCCCGAGTTTGCCAAACTGCATCGGCGGCTTTGGAGTTGGGGCGGCGTGCCCCTGCTGTACCGAAAGACGCCGGGCCTCGTACAGCTTTTTCGCTGCGCTCACAAACCCGAATTCATCTCAGCAACGGGAGACACGATTTGTAACCCATTCAGAAAATTCAAGATTGCTAAGCAACTGGAGATTGCCGGCGTCATCAGCAAGGGTTTGCCCACGGAACCCTGGTGGGATGCGTCGCGGCTGCGGAACGGTACTCTCTGGGACGACCCCGCGGTTTGCACGACAATGCTGTCCGCCCGCAAGGCAGCCCACAAGAGCCTGATCGACGCCGTCGAGGATCTTAATACCAGCTTGAACGATGCAGGCATCCTCAAGAAGCACCTTCGGCGGCGGCTGTTGATCCTCTCTCTCCTCATCGCGTACCTGGAAGAACGCGGCGTCTTTCGCCCGGGCTACTTCGGGCGGTTCCTCAAGGGCGCCACCAAGTTCTTAGAAGTGCTGGCGAATGGCGATGCGCTGGTGGCGCTACTGAGGGCATTGGAGAAGAGGTTCAACGGGCATGTGTTCGTCCTGGATGAGGCGGATGCCGAGTCTCTCAGGGGCAGCAAGCAGCTAGCTCGCTTCGCCCGGCTGGTGGAGGCGAGAGAGGAGAAGAGCGGGCAGCTCAACCTGTGGCAGCTCTATTCTTTCAGGGACCTGCCGGTCGAGCTGATAAGCCATGTATATCAGCTCTTCGTCGATGGCAACAATGCCGCCGTCTACACACCCCCATTCCTGGTGCGACTGATGCTCGACGAGGCGCTGAGCTGGAAGAGGCTCGACCGCCTGCAAGAGAAAGACGAGATAATCCTCGATCCTAGCTGCGGATCCGGTGTGTTCCTGGTTGAAGCCTACAAGCGGCTTGTCCTACACTGGCGCAGCCGTAATGGATGGCAAGAACCGAGCGTCACCATCCTCAAGGGACTGCTGCGAAGAGTCCACGGCGTCGACTTGGAACCCGGCGCCGTGGAACTCACCGCCTTCAGTTTGTGCCTGGCGCTTTGCGATGCGTTGGAGCCGGAGGAGATTCGCGCCAGTGTCAAACTCTTCCCGCCACTCAAGGGCGAAACGCTGCACCATGCGTGTTTCTTCAAGGCCAAGAAAGAGGGACTGGTTAAAGGTGCTGTTGGCATAGTGGTGGGTAATCCACCGTTCCAGTCTAGCCTCAATACGGAAGAAGCCAAGAACAGCTACGAACGTTATCAGAAGACCCATGGCCCGTTGCCCGACAAGCAAGTTGCGTATCTATTCCTGCACGAGGCCATGGGGATGATCGCCAAGGGTGGCGTGCTCAGCATGCTCCAACAGTACAACTTCCTTTATAACCAAAACTCCCTCGGCCTTCGTCGCGATTTCATAGAGACCTGGGATGTACGGGAGATACTCGACTTCATCTCTGTGCGTGGGCTCTTCCATAAGGACACCAAGGTAGTCGTGATTGTAGCCGAAGCTGCCAGCCCTCCGGCAGATCGCAAGATCCTCCACGCCACGTTCCGCCGTAGCGGGCGTGCCGAGGCCAACCAGGGCTTCGATATTGATTACTATGATTTGCATTGGTTGCCACGAACTCTGGCACTGAGCAACGATGGTGTATGGCGGTCGAACCTTCTTGGCGGCGGCCGTGTACTGGGTTTCGGTGATCGGCTGAAGGAGTTCCGAACGCTCGGTTCGTATGCGAAGACACGGGAGTGGGATCACGGCGAGGGATTCATTGCGGGCGCCACGGGGAACTTGGTCACCGCTGAGCACATTACTGGAAAGGAGCTTCTTCCATCACGCGCCCTCACCAACGCAGGAATAGATCGAGACCAAATCACTACTGCTGACGCGAGACGGTTCAAGTCAGCATACACGAGCAGTCGGTATACTCCACCGATGCTGCTCATTAAAGAACACATGGACCTTCCGCTTGATGTGTGGGAGGATCATTATCTCACATACAAAGCCCAAATCGTTGGCCTATGTGCTCCTGTGCAGGATACTGATTGCGTGCGCGGTCTCGGATCCTGGCTGAGAAGAGTAAAACGACCACTTCAAGCATATGTTGCAACTATCAGCGCTTGCCTTTTTTCGCGCAAGGCAACGGCCATATGCGCCGACGAAATCTTGGCTCTTCCGTATCCCGAAACAGGCGATCTCGACCTTAGTCCCAATGAAGAGATACTCGTTGACGATATCGTCGATTACTACCGCGACTTCGTCAGGCTTGGCGAAGGCTCTGCGGCGATGAAGGAGAGCGGTGACGCGGCACTCGCCGACTTCACGAGCGTCTTCAAGCGCCAGATCAACGCAATCTACAAGAAGAAACCGTTGCGAGCCCTCAAACCACAGACATGGCCTGGGGTCATCTGCCAGCCATTTATGTTCGGCAAGGGCGAGGTAGACTGGAGCGGCGCCGATGAGTTGGGAGATAAGCTGGATGCACTTCTCCATGAGCAGAAGAGCCCGTCACTTCGGGTGACTCGCATCGCACGCATCTATGACGGCCGCCTCACTTTTTTCCTGGTGAAACCGGATAGGCTGCGCTATTGGATGCGGTCCGTGGCATTACGGGATGCCGACGAGACACTGGCTGATCTGCGCGCACAGGGGTTCTAAAGCCGATCGATATGCTGGCCAACTTTCCGAGCACCGTTAGTCCGCCGGGCGCGCTCAGCAGAGACGTGCAGTTGCCCGCAACGTTCCGACGTGAGTTGCTGGCGTTTATCGCCGATGAGCTACCGCGCTGGCGCGACCGTTCCGACCGAGAGCACGCTACAGCGGAGACGGTCCTTACCTCTCAACTCTGCGCCCACCTGAACAGCGCCGCCCGGCATTCGGATGGCTGGGACTCACTCCAGTTCCGGGTGGAGGAGACGGACGAGAAGGAGAAGGGACGCAAGATCGATCTGGTGGCGGCCCCGTGCGACGCGACGATCTGGATCGAGGGACGCCGCCACACAGACTTTGACACTCTGATGCCTATTGAATGCAAGAGGCTCCCGACACCTAAGGGCAAGAACCGCGACGAGCGGGAGTATGTCTTCAGCCAGCATGCCTCGACCGGCGGCATCCAGCGTTTCAAGAAAGGACATCACGGTGCGGCCCACCCGCTCGCTGCCATGATCGGATATGTTCAGGAGAACACCGCGAAGCACTGGTACGAGTGCGTTAGTGCGTGGATTGCGGAACTCTCAGACCAAGGCGAGTCGGGCTGGTCAGCTGCGGACCAGATACAGATCGAAAGTGATGATGCTGGGGTTCGGTTGACCGTTCTTCGTTCGGATCACGAACGAGCGAACGGCCTGCCACCGATCGAACTTCGTCACCTTTGGCTGCAGATGAACTGATCCCACTGTTCTTCACTGACAGGCTAACTGGAGAAAACTCTACTGTTTGAAGTCACCGTCCGGCCAACCGCTGAGCTACATCGTCGAGAGGATGCGCCTGGCCAAGGACAAGAAGTCGATCACGGTCAACAACTCGCTCACCCTGGCGGGCATCCCTACGGAGGTCCTCGAATACCGTCTCGGCAACCGTTCCGTCATCGAGAAAGCGGTGCGTCGCCAGTGTGGCGGGCGGGTCATCGACCGCGTAGAATCCGTACGGGAGCGGTTCTACGCCATCTCGGTGGAGCGGAAAGATAGACACCCCGCGGTCGTCGCGATCGCTCACGCGGGCTGCGGGAAGCTCTTCTGGAACCTATTCCCAGAACCGGTCAAACACCGGTTGAAAACCGGTGCCACAGGGTTGTGGGATAGCTTCTGCTGAGTGGAGGTACAACGCGATCATGCCCGCTTGCGCTCTGGCTGCCGCCACCGTCACCGAAAGTGCCGTGATCGCCGACCTGCTGGTGATCCTGGCGAGTGCAGCCGTCGTCGCAATCGTCATGCAACGCCTCCGGCTGGCGGTGATCCCCGCCTACCTGATCACCGGAGCGGTGATCGGCCCCAACGCCTTGGGGCTGGTTCCGTCGCCGGAGGGTCTCGGGGTAATCTCACACCTCGCGATCATCCTACTGCTGTTTGGTATCGGTCTGGAACTTCACCTGGCCATGCTCAAGCCCGGTCTGCCTCGGCTGATCGCCGCGGGCCTGGGTTCGTGCAGCCTTTCGGTGCTCGTCGGATGGCCGGTGGCGATGCGGTTTGGGTTGTCTGCACCGGAAGCCCTGGCGGTATCCATGGGTTTGTCGCTTTCATCGACGGCGGTGGTGTTGCGGATCCTGACCGATCGGCGCGAACTCCAACGGTCGAACGGCAGATTGGCCCTCTCGATCCTGGTGATCCAGGATTTGATCGTTCTGGGCATGCTGGCATCGCTCCCCGCACTGGCTTCGTGGGGCGGGACGGCGGGAGGCGGGGCTGCAGACAAAGTCGGCGAGTTGCCTGCCCACGACTGGCTGTGGTTCTTGGCGAACGCCAGCGCACGAGTTGGCGGCGTGGCGGCGTTGGTCGTGGTCGGCAGGCTGGTGCTTCCGCGACTGCTGCGTGAGTCGCTCAGGGGACGCTCGCTGGAAGTAATGCTGACCATCGGCGTAGCTGCGGCGTTGGGAGCGGCGGTTATCACGCAGGCGATCGGATTCAGCCTGGAGATGGGCGCGTTCCTGGCGGGTTTCCTTCTCGCGGGGACGCCCTTTCGACATCAATTGAGCGGCCAGATCGGTCCACTGCGCGATCTGTTCATCGCGGTGTTCTTCGCGACGCTGGGGATGAGGCTTGACCTGGGAACGGTCATCGACTGGTGGTTGATTATCGTCGGGGGAGTGGTGGTCCTGGCGTTGCTCAAGGCGTCGTTGATTTCCGGAGTCTGCTGGGCGTCGGGGGTTAGCGCGGGCATCGCCGTGGCGGTGGGATGGTCGCTTGCCCAAGCGGGCGAGTTCAGCCTGATTCTCCTTGGGGCTGCGCACGACCAGAGGATCATCACCGACGATGTTCTGGCGATCACCATTGCCATCGTGGTGATATCGCTCATTCTGACGCCGGGCATGGTGAGCCTGGGAAGTCGACTCGGACGAGCCCTGTCCGGACTCGGATCTGCCCCATGGTTCGCATCATCGCTTGCGCTGGGTGGGCGGCAAAAACGCGAACAGCAGCCGACCCCCTCGAACCATGTGGTCGTTGCCGGATACGGTCCGATGGGGCGGCGCATCGCCGACAAACTTAATGAAATGCACATCCCCTTCACGATCGTGGAGCTCAATCCAGCCACGGTTCAGGAGCAATCTCACCATGGCATGCCGATCATCTTCGGCGACGTGGGCAACGTACACGTACTCGAGTCGGCTGGAATCGCCGACGCTGACGCACTCGTTCTGACCATTCCGGATGAGGAAGCGGCTTTGCGTGCTTGCGCTGCGGCGCGACGGCGCGTGCCGGGTATCTTCATCGCGACAAGAACCAGAGTCGTCAGCAAGCAGGCAGGCCTCGTGGAGGTTGGTGCCGATCACGTCACGGTCGATGAGATGGCTGCAGCCGAGGTGATGTTGCGCGCGGTCGTGGACCACATCGGTACCTGAAGGGAAAGCGGGGCGGCGAGTACGCCGGTGGTGGCTTCGGCGTTTCACCCGTCGCTCGCAGCGGTTGGGGCGTTGCTGGCGGCGACGGGTTACGTGCTGGGCACCTGCGCCGGACTGGTGTGCATGGGGTTGCTGAAGTGGGCCGCCGGGGCGAGCGGGTGACATCGACCATACTGATTCAGTTGGATAACCGTTGATTCGATCATCAAGCGAAGCGCTGGCGGCTACGGGCCCGGGCGGATGGCGTGCGGTTTCCCTTCGTGATCGAACATGGCGATCTGACCGGCGCCGTTTGCGGCTGCGCCTATTGAACAAGCTGGTTTGCCGTTGCCGCCATTGAGCAACACCGAACCGCCGAGATTGGTCACGCCGAGCGATACCAGCCGTTGGCCGTTGCGGTCGAGAAAGTTCATGCCCGCAGCCCCCGCCGTCGTCCCGCCGAACTCGACCAGGCGGTGGCCTTTGCCGTCGTAGGCAACCAGGGCAGCCTGCCCCCCGGGAGTGACGCCGAGCACCAGCAACTCATCGCCCTGCTCGGTGTGCGTGCTTACGACGCCGTGTCCGGTATCGCTGATGCCCATCCAGACCCCGGTCCGATTGGCTTTGCCGTTGATCGCCAGGACGGGATGCTCGCTCTCGGACAGGCCGAGGGTGATCAGGTTGTCGCCCGGGGTGTTGTGAGTGCTGATAGCTCCAGAGTACCCGCGGGCGCCGTATTCGCTGGACAGAACGACGAGAGGTTTGCCGTTGCGGTCGTAAGTGGTGACGACTCCGGCGCCTCCGTGTTCCAGCATTTCGACGAGGCGGTGCCCGGTATCATCCACCACCACGAATCGCTTTGCCCGGACGACGTCGCGCACGAAATCGCCTGGGCCCGCGCCGAGAGAAGCCACCGCCAGCAGGATCAGCCCAAGGGCCATGGTGGCGTGACGGTACCTGCGGTTGGTCCGCTCAAGCGCCACGAGACGGTCTTCAATGCTCCGCATAGTGATTCTCCGATGGAGTCTGAGAGCTTGGCTCCCACTCTTCGCTGCGCACTGGATCGGAGAAGGAACCTGCGCAGATTATTCCCCCAATCCAGAGCTACCTGCTGCGCAGTTCTGGAGACATCTGCGCAGGGCATTAGTCTACCTTAGAACAACGAGAACTCGCGTCAACTGGCGACGCAAGTTCTCGTTTCACAGTGATTTGTCTATTCGGGGCGACTGGACACCGTTAGAACTTTTCGCCGAGGGTGTGGCCGGCCTTGAGGCCACCGTCAAGCAGAGGATCCGGGCTCTTATGGCCGGATCCTGACTATTGGCTGGTACAGACGCGACCCACCGACATTTCGATCTTCTTCCCATCACCGGAGCGGTGCGCAGGCCGGCAGCGCGTCGGTGGCTGATCTCCGCGACCGGAGCCGGTCCCGGCTACGGCCATCCATCGTTTCCTGGATCCTATCCACTCCATCCGCGATCCCGATCACCACCCACCGGCCGCCCAGCAGAGGGACTCCGGTGAACTGCTCAAGTGATGGAGATTGGGCCGGCAGAATGGGCGATCAGCAACGCCCCCGTCGGCCGAGGATTGATCTGGCCTAGTTGGTCCGGAGGTCCGAGATCATGATTCAACACGATACTGGTATTTATCAGGCAGTCGGTGCGGCCGACGTGGTCACCTGCGGCCGCTCTTCCAGTGATCACCAGAGTCCGTCGTCGATTGACGACCAGGCGTCGGAGTGTAGCGGCTTTGCCGAGCACAGGGCTCAGCCCGCGCCCGGGCGGATTCTGAGGGACGAGGGTGTGTCCGTCAAAGACGGCATGGCACCCAACTTCGAGCGTCTGCTCGACGAGGTCCGCGCCGGCAGCGTCAAGATGATCCTCGTTGATGAGTTGAGCCGCATCTCTCGGATCCCAGAAGACATCCTGCGGGTGCAGCGGCTCCTTCGGTACTACCGCGTGCAGCTTTGGGCCGTTCACGAGAACATCGAGATCACGGACAGCAATTCGGACATCCACGTGATGTTCGCCGGCCACAAGAACGCAGCCGCGTCTCGCGATGGGGCCTCCGGGGAAGGGGGCCGATGCCCTCATGCCATTCTGGAGGCGTGTGCGGCAATCAGGTGTGCGGATCGCGGCGGTGGCCATGGACATGTCCGCAGCCTACATCGCGGCGGTTTCCACCCATCTGCCGGAGGCGGTCATCGTTTTTGACCACTTCCATGTGGTCAAGCTCTTTAACGAGAAGCTGTCGAACTTGCGGCGGGA
>JAAEQG010000217.1 GCA_024231775.1 bacterium | reverse complement strand
TCCCGCCGCAAGTTCGACAGCTTCTCGTTAAAGAGCTTGACCACATGGAAGTGGTCAAAAACGATGACCGCCTCCGGCAGATGGGTGGAAACCGCCGCGATGTAGGCTGCGGACATGTCCATGGCCACCGCCGCGATCCGCGCACCTGATTGCCGCACACGCCTCCAGAATGGTATGAGGGCATCGGCCCCCTTCCCGTCGCCCACGAACACCACCGCCCCGCTTTGCAGATCGAGGACCACCGTCAGATAGCGGTGACCTTTTCTGATCGAGATTTCATCGATGGCGATCTTACGCAGGTGCCTGAGCTTCGGTCGCGCGAACCGCCGGGTCAGATCGCGTTTCTGAATGTCCTTGATCACGTCCCAACTGATGTTCAAGTGCTCCGCCACGTCCTGAATCGTCATGTGACGCAGGAGATCCAACGCATAGCGTTCGAAGGACTTGGTGTAACTCCGACGCCGGTCGGCAAACCCGATCTGAATCTGGCGTACAACGCTGCAAGCTGGGCAACTGACGCGTGGAATGGGAAACACGATGCTCACCGGTTTGCCACCAATCGGCACGGTCCTGAAGTTCCGCTGCACCTGCCCGTGGGGATGCACCTTCCGGCCTCCACAAGCAGGACACCGCAGCCGGTCTCGCTCCTGACGAATTGTGAAGACCACCTCTCTTCCGACGTACTCCGTCCGCAGGAGCTTGTAGCCCCGAATGCCAAACCCGTGGTACAGTAAGCTCGTGGACATGCTGGTATCTCCTTAATCTGAAGTTCGTTACAACCTCAGATGAGACCAGCATGTCCGCCTTCTTGCCACCCCAGGTACGCTTCCGCCGGATGAACCATAATGATCTCCCTGCTTCACACCGCAGGGCCGGCTGCACGAGCGACCGATGGCCTCGAGCCCATCGGCGCGACCATGCAGGCCCGCACCCGCGGCGGGCTGATGTCGCCGTCGGTGACTCCGCCTTATCGCAGATCAGCAACCCTGCCTCCTTGGCTCTGAGCCGGGAACGCCGGTTCGACCTCTCCGGCCAACTCCTCATGCCTGGCCTGGCCTGGACCAGCCCCGTTGGGCACTCCCACTCACGCACGATTCATCCGATGACGAACATGGCCGTCACGTTCCCAGTCAGCGAGCGCTTCAGCCTCGGCTTCGCGCTGCACTGCAAGTCCGGCCTCGGCTCCCGCTACAAGACGCGTCACCTGCTGATCCCGTTCATGGAGCGCCACGTCGCATCGGACATGAAGAACTGCAGTCTCTCCGTCAGCACAGCCTGTAAGGTCACCGAGAAGCTCTCGGTCGGCGCGGGTCTGCGCGCTGAAGTCGCGACGGCCAAGTTCAACTCGGTTCTCGGACCAGCGGACGTTCGCTTCGGACGCGGCTACGCCTACGGCGGCGGATTCAACCTCGGACTGCATTATCAAACCACCGACGCGCTCGCCTTCGGCGCCGCGTACCGCTCCCCGAGACCATTCGGACCGATCCCACTCGCCTGCGACAAGTCCTCATCAACCTGCTCAGCAACGCCGTCAAGTTCACCGAGGTTGGCGGTGTGCGGCTGACCACTCGTTTCATCGAGGCGATGGACGAACCGGCCTTGCAGTTCGACGTGCAGGACACCGGCATCGGTATGACCGAGGAGCAGGTCGCCAAGCTGTTTCAACCCTTCACCCAGGCTGACCCCTCTACCACGCGGAAGTTCGGCGGTACGGGCCTGGGGCTGGCCATCAGCAAGCACTTTGCCGAGTTGCTCGGCGGCGACATTGCGGTGGCGGAGACCCGCGAGGGGGTCGGGACGCGGGTTCGCCTCACGGTGACCACGGGATCACTCGAGGGGGTGAAGATGATCCACGATCCCTTGTCAGCCACCGCGGTGGACAGCGGAACCGATACGGTGAGCGCCGACCTGCCCGACCTGCAAAGCTGCCGCATCCTGCTGGCCGAGGACAATCCCACGAATCGAATCCTCATCGTGGCGATTCTCAATAAGGCGGGTGTGCAGGTCACCCCCGTGGAGAACGGTAGACTCGCCGCCGAGGTGTCGCTGGCAGCCCGCGACGAAGGTTACCCATTCGACGTAGTCCTGATGGACATGCAGATGCCTGTCATGGACGGTTACGAAGCGACGGCTTTGCTGCGCCAGAGGGGGTACACCGGTCCGATCGTTGCCCTGACCGCCCATGCGATGGCGAGCGACCGGCAGAAGTGCATCGATGCGGGCTGCGACGACTACGCCACCAAACCCATCGACCGGAAGAAGCTGACCGAAATGGTCTGGGAATGGCGAGAGAAGTGGCGCATTCCCAAGAGGGAACACGCATCTCTGCCTGTTATGCACCAGACGGCGGATCGATGACCGCCTCAAGCCACGCGATCCCAACAACACCTGAAAGCTCCCCTTGGATGCTCGGGCGAAAACGTGCTGGCGTTCAAAACACACCGCTGCTACATTGACGCGGCTTGAAGCGGGACGCACCTGCGAGCGGTGCCTCGCGTCCATGGTGGAAGTGTACCGGGCGCGGTGTCCGGCCTTCGATTCCGGCCGGGACCGTCCATGAGACCGATGGGGGAAGCACCCTCCGCTGGAGCCGGCTTGCACCACGAGCTCGTAGCACAGGATACTCACATGGACAATCCGTCAGCAGAGCCGACCGACCATCAAACCACCGACCCCACCCCGGCGGCATCGACTTCGATCGACGACCAAGCCATCGAGTGGCCCGTACGGCGTTTCGAGCCGTCCGGCAAGGTGGTTTCGCTGAACGACGTCGTTGTCCGCGAGAAGCGGATCGAGCTTATGGTCAACGACACGCCTTTGCTGGCGATGCTGGCTTTGCCGCTGGATGTCGAGGCTTTGGTGTTGGGTTTCCTGTTTTCCGAAGGACTATGGCGCAGCCGAGAGCATCTTCCGCGAATCCGCTACGACGCCGATGCGGGGCGGGCCTACTGTGAGGGTGCGTTTGACGAGGATGCGGTCGAGAGTATCCATCGCCGGTGGACGTTCGGCACGGGATGCGGTGGGGGGGGGGACGGCGCGGGATGAATCGCTCTTGTCCGACTGTCGGCCACTGAACAGCCCCTACTCGGTAAGGGCTGAAGAGCTCTTCGCGATGGGGCACACGTTTGGGCGGAGCGGAAAGCTATATCGACAGACCGGCGGCGTACATGCCTGCGGAATCGCCGACGCCCACGAACTCCTGTTGTTCGCCGAGGACGTGGGTCGGCACAACGCCTTTGACAAGGTCGTGGGGATGGCCTTGCAGCAGGGGCTGGAGCTGACCCACAAGTTCGCCCTGACCACCGGTCGGTTGTCCGCGGAGATCGTCGCCAAGGCGATCGCCCACGGGGTGCCGATCCTGGCGTCCTCCTCCGCTCCGACGGCGATGGGGGTGCAGTGGTCGCGGCGCTTCGGGCTTACCCTGGTGGGCTTCCTGCGCGGGCGGCGGATGAACGTCTACACCGGATACCAACGAATAGTGCCGCAAGATGGCTGACCTGAAGGCGACGAATCGCCCGCTCATCTCGATCGTCGGAGCCCACTCCGATTCTGGGAAGACGACCTTCACGCTGCACCTGCTGCGGAGTATCCCCGGCTTGGGGTGCTTGAAGATCAGCCCGGCGCGCGACTGGCCGGATGGTAGATCGGTCGGCGCCAGGCTGGTGGGTGAAGACTTCTATCTGGCGGACGCGGAGCATCTCCGGCGCCGCGGGAAGGACACCGGCAGGTACCTCGAAGCCGGTGCCATCCAGGTGGAGCGTCTTCGTCATCGCGGCGCCGGGCTAGCCGCCGGACTCGAAGCCGCTTTGGACGGCTATCCGCAAGGTCTCCCCGTTATCGTGGAGAGTTCCAGCGCCGTGCGATTCCTTGACCCGGTCGCGGTGATGCTGATTGTGCGAACGCCGCTGCGGGAGATGAAGCCGACCACGCAAGCCATCCTGCCCCGAGTAACCGACCTGCTGATCAACACATCCGATCGTATGGAGCCTGGCGTTCAGTCCGCAGAGGAACTGGAGAGGTCATTCTCCACCCTGCGCCCCCAGCACACCTGGACGTTGGACCTCTTGCACCAGCCGATCCCCGAAGCGCTGTTGGCTCGGTTCCGCGGACTGTTGATCCCCACCGCCTGAGCCCTTCCGACACCTTCGTGCGTGCTGGGGACCTAGTCTCATTTGGACCAGCGGGCGAAGTGTTGCTGACAGGCACTCTGGACGAACTCATCAACCTCGCGATGGAAGTCGTGGTAGGCCTTGAGCAGCTCCTGACCTTGAGGGGTCAGCTCGGTCCCGCCCCCGGAGCGACCGCCCCGCCGCGGATCGACGACGGCGATACCGGTCCATTCTTCGATTAGCCGGAGGTGCTTCCAGGCAAGGCGATAGCTCATGCGCAACTGTTTGGCAGCGGTGGACAGCGATTTCCCCGCGGCGATGGCCTCCAGGAGGCGCACCTTGCCCGGCCCGAGCGCATTGTGCCCCCCAACATCAACCCACAAGCGAAGGCGTCCTTCCCAACTTGCACGGTCCGCATCGTCGTCGCGCTCCTTGGGACGCTGACGAGGCCCCGGTCGGATTCTGGGCATAACCTCGCTCCAGAAAAAGACTCCGGCGCTCCCCACACACAACCCTTGGGTTGTGGACAAGTACCCTATCCGAGAGTTCGCATCGGCAAACTCAAACCGCACTTGGTGTCGTCGGGTTCCCGGACGGGCTAGGTCGATGAGGTGGAAGCCAGCCGCAGAACCTCCTCGCGGGCCCGGGCAAAGCTAAGGCGGAGGTTACGCAGCGTCGTCCAGGCGACACTGCCCTTCTCCTTGAGCAGCGCCAGTAGAAGGTGCTCCGTGCAAACCTCCTTCGACTCCAGCAGACGGGCCTGCTCGATCGCGGTCGCCATCACGTTGCGGAAATGCGGCGTCCCCGGAAGCCGACCGAAGACCCACGTCTCCTCCATACTCTTCTTGATGAGCTTGTCCACTTCTTCCCGGAGACGCGCTGCGGTGATACCCTCATTGTGCAGCACCTGGGCGCCGATGCCCGTACCCTCCCGCTCGATGGCCAACAGGACGTGCTCCGTACCGACGTAGTCCAACTCGTACTCTCGGGCTATTTCCGGAGCAATCTTCTTTATGACCTTCTCAACACGCTTGGTCAGTCGTTCGTACATCGTCTTCCTGGCCCTCTCCGCGGACCACCTCCTTGCGGATGTCGCTGCGTCTCTCAAACCTCGGGCTCGGAACCACGGTTCGAGCTGAGACCTCATCCGGCCGGGCGGCGCTCCGCAGGCTCGACCGTACGCGATCATACCCCAGGCTCAGCAACGCGACAATAATCGAGACGATCAGCGTGATCTTCAGAATACGCAGGCGATTGGACACCTCACGATCTCGCCATTCGCCCATCCGCTTGTCGATCTCGTCGAGCTTGCGGTCGATTCGTGCCTCGATCTCGTCGAGCTTCTCGTGGACGTAGTCGTCAGCCACGCCACGGAGCTTGCGGGCGATGCCCCCGACCATACCGTCTTCCTCGATATGCGTCTTGATCGACCGGGCAGGGTCCTCGGGAAGAAACCGGTATTCCCCGTCACTCTCGACCGGGTGTTCACGGACCAGCTTGGCCACCACAGCCCCGGTGAAAGCCCGGCGACGGCGTCGTACCCGCTGCCAGAACCCGGCGGACTTCCGCAGCAGCGTCTCGATGGTCTGAGCGTCCGCATCGGCGGAAACCTCCAGCCCGCGCAGACGGGCCAGAGCGTACAGACCGCGCGGTGACAGCCCCGAGAAGCTGGCGGGGACGATCTCGGCGACATGCTGGGCCAACTGTTCCTTGCCGGCGGACTGGCGCACCGGACGCCGAGCCCACTTCACAACATCCAGAATCGCCTCCCGATCCAATTCAACCAGAAGCTCTTGACGCTCGCGCACCCTGCGCAGAGCCTCACCCGCAGGTGTGTCCTCCTCTATGATCAGCCCCAGGCTGCGCCCGTAGGCGAGCAGCTCATCAACTGGCAAGTCAGCCAGAGAACCGGATGTGGGTTTGTCTTCCATGCTCATCGCAAAACCTCTGTGGCACCGGTTTCCAACCGGTGTTTGACCGGTTCTGGGACAGGGTCTAGCGCACCTGCACCCAGCCGATCGCCCCAAGCAGCACCATCAGAAGCACGATCTGCAAGATGTCAAACGTGAACCGACGCATGCGGACCCGGAGTACGGAGAGCTCCACCCACCGGCGGAGCAGTACCTGTTTGCGCTGACTCCTCTGCGTGCCCATCCGCCACCGCCAGATTCCGTGAATCAACCGGATGAAGCTGTACGTACCGACGACGATCAGCAACACGCGTCGGTAGAGGCCAAACAGGTCAAAATCAAGCATGCCTCCGCCTCCACCCGGGGCCGCCCACCGACGGTCCGCTCCCTGCTGCGTCTGCCACAGCAGCGAATCAGCCTACCCGGCTTGGTCCAGCGAGGCGACCCGGTGCACCTTCCGCAGGGCCTCGGTCACCCGCTGGCCGGGGCATGATTCCTGAAGGGTCCAGCCGCTGTGGTCTCGCCGTAGGCGGGCGGCCCGCGCTAGGTATGGATGTTCCAGCGACACTGTATTTAGTGGTGTTTTGCAAGTAGGGGTAACATTTTCACATCTAGGGTAGAAACCTTATTGCGTAAGGTCCGGTAACGAGGTAATATTACGTAAGAAGTGGCGTTCTGGCGCGGTCGATAAGCACGTCGCTTCCGTTTGGTGCGTATAATCATCAGCAAGCTACGAAGCTAGTGATGCTTCTTTCCCCTCCGGAAAGCACCTGACGCCGAACGGTGTCCGGTGCTTTCTTTTTGGGTTCCCTCCCAAAAAGTTGGCCAAGTAGGACGATTCGTGGGCTGGAGGAGCTCGACGGGCTGAGCGAGTGTCCCACCTGCCTCGACCATTGGGGGCTCTGTCAGACTCCGTCGAGGCTCGGGCAGCACGTCTAATCGGCCCCAACGGGGCCAAGGCATTTAGCCAGGGGTGAACGCTTGACTTGCGGCTGTGCCGCAAGCCAAGAGGGAACCCCTGGACCAGAACACCCTAATCCTATCGGTGCCCTGGAGGGGCACGGGCGCACGTTGAACGCTACGTGCGCGAGCCGTTCGGTTTGTCTTCCGGGAGGTCTTGTGCCTTCGCGGTCCTCCACCCCTGCCGGGGCGGGTGCGTTGGGTGGTTTGGTTTCCAGGGGTTCCGCTGCGCTGCACCCCTGGCTAGAACCGTGCGCCGCTCTGGGGCGACTTCCCTTCAGGGCAAGTTCCCTCCATGGCGTCCACGGCCAAGGAGAAGAGAGCCCTTACCAAGACGAGACAGGCAGGTCATTACCCCCGCCATATCTACCAAC
>JAAEQG010000216.1 GCA_024231775.1 bacterium | reverse complement strand
GACCCGGCGTATTTCCGTCCCGCCGATGTGGAGATGCTGGTCGGAGATGCCTCGAAGGCCAAGCGTCTGCTTGCTTGGACGCCGGCGATCAAGTTCGATCAGCTCGTCGAGATCATGATGCAGGCCGACCTTGAAGCTGCCGGCGCCGTTTGACCGACCGGCACAGCTCCGAGCTGACAGCGAACGGCGGACATGATGAACGTCGCGTAAGAGCCATCCTCCCACGGACCTCCCGACCACACGCCAGTTGGGCACATGCGCCCAACCCCGGAGCCCCGGCTGGGCAATAGTGCCAGTCTCGGAGAGCCTCGCACTCACCACATCCCTGCTGTTTCCCCTCTCTTGGGGCTTGCGCTGCTTCTGGCGCGGTATGGACCGTCCGGAACCACCGAATCGCTCCCCCCCCGAAGCCTGTTGGCATGGTACGTGCTTCGGCATCACCGGCGCGATGGCCCACCCTGGCCAGCCGAGCGCCATCTGACGAAGGAGCGTAGCCATGGTCCTCCACCCATTGAATCAGCCGGACCTTTTCCGCGCCTATCAGGTCTTCAAACGGCTTGGCGAGCAGGCCCACACGCCGACGACAGTTCGCCGTACTGCCGAGCGGATGCTCATGAAGTCTGCCCCCGATTCCTATCGCTACGCATTCTGGCGTCTGGTGCTGGCCTTCGTCGTCGCCGACGAAGCCAGACTCAGGCACAGCCGGCGCACCAGGATTGTCGCGGCGGGGTCCGGAGGAGCTCGGTTGCGCAGACAGGGCCGGTTCGTCCTCCCCGAGGGGCACGCACTGGTTTGAAGCTCTGCGGATGCTCGCGCTGTCCGGATCGGTCCTCGACACACGGCACAGTCCTGCCGCGGGTGGCCGCAAAGTTGGCTGCGGCGATTCCCGTCCGGTGGCCCTACTGCACGTAGCCGAGAGAGCGCAATTGCTCGATGAGTTCCGGGGTGAGTGCCCGAACGGTTCCGTGGGCGACAAGGCTTCGTAGCTTCTCTTCCTGATCGAGCCAGCGCAACAACTCTTTGTCGAGGCGCTGAGCGACCTCCGCATTCCGGTCGATCAGATCGAACGATTCTGCCGGATCGTCGACCACGTCATAAAGTTCCCGACGGCCATCGGGCCTCAGGTGCAGTTTGAAGGCCTCGTCCCGGAGCGTGTGGTGAGCGTTCATGAAGCTCGAGAATGCGGTGAGCTTCGGCAGCCGGTCGGCTTCGCCGCTAATCAGTGGCAGCAGGCTGGTACCCTGTAACACGTCAGGGGGTTCGGCGCCGGCCAGGGCGGCAAGCGTCGCGAAAACGTCGATGCTGCGGACCACCGGTCGGATTCGTCTTCCGGATGGCAGGTCCAGCCCTGAGAACACCAGCGGGATGCTCACGACGGCCTCGTCCGGAACGTGGCTGTGTCCGACCCTGCCGTGCTCGAAGAAGCGCTCACCATGATCGGCAGTGACCACGATGAGGGTGTTGGCCAGGCAATCCGCATCCGCCAGCAGGGTCGGGATCCGGCTTAGCGCACGGTCCAACTGGGCCAGTTCAGCATCGTAGAGATCGATCCACTTGCGCCGAAGCTCCGGAGAGACCCGGCGACCATGGTCCACCTGCTCTTCGACGCGCTTCCTGAGCCAACGGCAGTATCCCGGGAAGCGCTCGCGCTCGACCACTTCCGTCGATCGATTGAATCGCACGTAGGATTCGTAGTCTGGGTCGTACGGGATGTGCACATCCCGAGTGAGCATGAAGAAGAAGAAGGGTTTACCGCGGTCAAGGTTCTGCAACCACGACGCGAAGTCGTCCAGCATGGCCGGCGTGTCCATGCCGTGGGCGGTGACGGCGTCGTCGAAGCCCTGGGTCATGTTGAAGAACTCGCCGGCGTGAACGTTGTTGACCCGGGCCGCCGTCGCGTACTCCGCGTCGCGCAGACACTCCGCCAGGGTGACAATACCGTCCGCCAGAATCCGCTTCGGAGCGGTGTGCCCGCCGCGTATGTCGCTGCCCCGAGAGACATCGGTCAGCCCGTGAACGTTGGGGGTCAGACCGGTCAGGATGCTGGCCACCGCTGGCTTGGTCCATGACGACGCACTGACCGCGTTCTCGAAGTAGACACCATCGTCAGCCAGGGAATCGAGGAATGGGGTAGTGTTTCGCTGGTATCCCGCGACGCCCATGTGCGCCCCGCGAAACGAGCACAGCGTGATCAGAATGATGTTAGGACGGTTTGCCTCCACCGCCGCGCGCCCGCTCTCAACTGCGGACACGGGCTCAGCACGCCCGCAACCCGTGGCGCCCATCCCCAGTGAAAGAGCCACGATCGACGCCGAGACCAGGATGCCGCGTCTGTTCATTCCCATCCCTGAGATACCCGCGGTACGTGTGATGATCGCACGTCCGCCGCGACGGTCGATCGGAATCGTAAGCCCCCCACCCCCTGCGGAGCCCGTCGGCCCGACGTACGTGCCACCCGATCTTCGCCACCCACCAAGGGTGATGCGCCGTCGAGTATCGCCGCGAACGCATGAGCCGACAAGCCCTGCACCGCAAGGGGTGAGGGACTTCTAGAAACCTGTCATGCGGTTCAGTCAGTACCGCTCTCGACGATCACCGCAGGCTGACGATTAGCGCCCAGCACGCCGATCCGCACGCCCGCCGCCGGAAGATTACGCAGCGCCGGCGGGGTCACCTGTGGAACTCCACGGAAGATCCGCTGAATCGCCTTGGGGTTGCCGCCACCCTCGTTGTCTTCGTAGTAATCGTCGCCATACTCGTCATCGCCGTAGTAGTCGTCGCCGTACTCGTCGTCCCCGTAGTAATCGTCGCCGTACTCGTCATCGCCGGCGTCGTCACGCGGTCCGCAGTCGAAACAATCGCTTCCGTAGTCGCATACCGCGTACGAACTGCCCGAACCACCATCATCGCACTCACCATCATAGGCGAACATGCAGTAGTCCCAGCAGATGCCCTCACCGGCGGGCTCACCGCCGGAATCGAGCGGCTCGATTTCAGCCTGGCCTGTGTACGTAGCGCTGTTTCCGGCCGACGTTTCGGTATCGAACTCCAAGGTGTAGATTCCCGCCTCCCACTGGAACCCGCCGCTCTGGACGAAGTAGACGTACCCGTCTGAATACCAGGCTTCATAGGTCTGTTGGGCTTGGTTGCCCGAGGGGTCGGCTACGGTGACGGTGTGGATCAGCACTGGAGCGCTGAACTCGTAGAAGAAGACCAGGTACACCACGTCCTCACCGGTCTCCGTATCGACGTCGGCGAATTGGAACGCGTCCACAATCTGGCCCTCGGGATCGCCCTCCGGTTCGGGGTCGGGGCCGGGGCCGGGCTCGGGCTCCGGAGGTTCCCGGTCGCTGGCGGGCTCGATCGAGTACGTCTCTACGGCGGTGTCCTCGAACGTTTCGTAGGCCATCCAGACGAAGCCCTGGTCCCCCCACGTCGTATTCCAGCTATTCATGACGCGATAGGCACCACGCGCGTCGTCATAGCCCACGACCGCCATCGCATGGCCGGCGTGCTGGTTGTTCTGGGTGAGGCGAACACCGCTCCCGCGGTAGACCTCGCTTCCGGTGAACGGAATGAAGTCGTCATAGATGTAACCACCGAAGGCGACGATTCGCCCCGCCGCCAACTCCCCGCGCATGGCATTGCGGTCGGTCGGAACGACTCGGTTGAAACTCCCGATGCGGAAGTTGGTCACGTCGGCCTTGGACGGGTCGGCAGCACACTGATCATCGCGGTACGGTACGGTCTGCAGGCTCGAACAACCTTCCTGGATTAGAAGGTTCATCGCGGTGGCGACCATCGTACCGTCGCCGCAGTTGAAGTTGTCCGCCACGAGCAGCTTGCTGTATAGGTAACCCGGGCTCGCCTGGTGGTCGGTCGAGGTGGTCCCCCAGCCGTACTGGCGATTGGCTGTGTAGGTTGCCCCGGCATAGCCGGTCGCCCACGCCGTGCAAGACCCCATCTGCCCCTGGTCACCGATGGGAGGTAGCTCACCCGTGAGGTCCGCCGAAGACGGCAGTTGCGAACCCGCACTCGCCCCGTAGGGATTGATAGTCTGGGGACGGGCCGCCACCACGTCTGGATCAGGAAGCGACAGACCTAGCGTCACCCCCGTAGCGGGAGGAACGATACCTCCACCGCCTCCTCCTCCGCCGCCGCCGGTACTACAACCCACATAGGGAACGCCACAAAGAAGGGCTACAACCAGAGCAACGACAGCTGCCGTGCAGAATCTCTTGAGCATAGGTTTGATCCTCTAACTAGTGGTTCGTCATCCTGGGCTACAGTGTCCGCAGAGCAACCCAGAAGGTTTTATTGAAATCGGCCAGACTCGCCTGCCGAGTTTAGAATTCCTGGTGGACCGTGGTCCCAGTCCAGCGTCGTGGCAACCGGCGACCAGCCGGTCGAGGGGTAGGGTGAAACGACGGTGTCCTGCGACGGCCTGCCGAGACACAAGCCACTGCGGACTTCCACCACGGGTCTCCGGGCAGCACGGACATCACACCCAAGTCACGGGGTCAGCAGCTCGAGCGCATGCTCCAACACAAGGTCGCGATCATCAGTATAGCTGTCCTCCGCGGCGATGAGGTGGCCGGCGCTCGGATCGATCCCCACGTCTTCGATCTTCGTCGTCTGGTCGGCGTGGTACGCATCCCAACTGGGGATGTAGTACTTGATACCGTTGTCGAGGCTGTACTCCTGTGGGCTTCCCGAGCTACCCCGCGTGCGCTCGCCGATGAGCGTAACGTCGTTGGGATTCTCCAACATCATCAGCACGAACCACTCGGCTGAACTCATGTTCCTCTCCCCGATCAGGCAGGCGACCGGCTTGAGAAAGATCCCGCTCTCCGCCGGTTCCAGACGGTGCTCGGCGAAGTCGCTGAAATCATTGTGGTCCGTTCCGGAGTTCTTCGACTTGACGTAACCGTACACATATCCGGTCTCGGTCAGGTGCCCGGCGAAGGCCTGAGCGACGTTTTCGTTTCCGCCGTTGTTTACGCGCACATCGACGACGATCGCATCCGCGCCGGCGTACGTGGCAAACAGATCGTCAACATCTCCGGTACGAAGCCCGTCCCACTGATCACCGTCGAACGTCTCAATGCTGATGAACGCGATGTTGCCGTCCAACCACCCGTGCCAGAGCGGGAAGCTCGCCATCTGCTGCACCCCGTCCGGATAGAAGTTCGGGTAGTTCCGGGCCGCCGTTCGCGAGTAGACCTCGACAACCTCGCCATCTGCGTCGAACAGCCAGACGTGCAGGTCACGCAGCTCAGCCAGCATCTCGGCGATACGGCTGGTAAACTCGCCCAGGCTCGAGTCCGCCTGAAACTGCCCCGCGTACTGCGCACGAACAGCGTCCCAATCTACGCCCTTGGTTTCGAAATGAGAGTAGTTCTTGTCGAAGTCGTTCCAGACTTGCTCGAACCACGCCTCCGCCTGAGACTGCTCGTCGTCCGCGTCGTCGTCGTCCGTATCGTCGTCTGCGTCATCGTCATCCGCGTCGTCATCGCCGCCGCCGTCGAGGTCGTCGTCGCCCAGCATAACGTCCAGGAGAAAGTCGGTGATGTCGTCGACATCCTGATCGTTCAGGTCTCCGAACTCTCCGCCCGCGTGCGGCACCTCACCCAACAGGGTATCCACGATGTCGTCAATGCTGCTATCGCTGAAGTTGCTGGACTGCGCTGTGTGGCAATCACCGCAATCGTTGGCGGCGAACGCCACCGCTCCCGCGGACATCCCATCCGCTCCGTCGGCACCATCGTCGCTTGGGATATCTCCATCCGGCGAGTCGTCGCCGGCTCGTCCGCCGCCCCCGCGGCCACTCGGCGTCGAGCACCCCAGGAACACGATCAGCCCGAGGGCGACCAGAATCACGACGCTCCGCCTGAAGACACTTTCCATGGCCTGTTCCTTGTTAACTCGCCCGCCGAACCTCTCCAGGTCTTCATTATCGGCAAGGGGAAGAGGTCTATCCGGTTATCTGATGGCTACCACGGTTTCGCCGGACTGATGCAAGGTCCGGCCACGGATCTCCCGCGCTGTCCCAGCCAGTGCGCAACGCAGTTTCCAGGACTGGGAGGCCGCTCCGCATGCAAGAGCCGAGCCTAGCGCACCGGGCGGGGCTTTGGTGAGGTGGTGGGGTGAGTCCGACACCTCAAGGACTCCAAGCCCGTTCTCTTGCCAGTGCAGGCCTGTCGACCTGGTCGCCCATGGGGATTTCAGGTGCAGTTTGAGTGTGTCGATTCGAACCTATCGGTTTGCATTCCGCTCCCTCACGATCGCAGCTCGGAAGAGACCCGTGTCGTGACGTTCATACGAGACCTGATCTGATCACTTCGCGTCCGCCCGGGCCAGGGGGCTCGGCAGAATCGGAGGCTTATCGAAGTCACGATCAGCCTTGGCTAGATCCACTTCTTCGAACACCATCGCGGGGCCACATACCGTGCGCGATCCCGACCAGCTTGCGGTATTGCGCACGTGGGTGGTGTCGCCAAGCGCGAGTATCCGCTTGAAGGCCTTCAGGTCAATCGAGCCGAGCTCCATCCCGCGAACCAACTCTTCGCGACCGTCGGGATAGACCTTGTACATCTCCAGCGGGACCATCCCGCCTCCACGGGAGTATCCACCATACCCCCCCGAGCCGCCCCCGCCGCCGATGCGCCCCAAGGCTGCAATGCGGATTCCGTACTCCAGTCCCTCATCCGCGCAAGCCTCCAACATCTCCTGCACCAGGGCGGCGCGATCCGCACCGTCGGAACTGCTGAGGATCAGGCATCCCACCGACGCGCTCGGGCGGTACGCTCCTCGCCCATGTCCGGTCGAGCTCTTGCAGAGTTTCGACGGATTCCTCGACATGACCAGGCTCTTGAGGCGTCCGCCCTCCACCAGCGTCACCGGGCGAGATTTCACGCCCTGATCGTCGTACGCGTAGTGCCCCAGCACGGTCGTCCCCGCGACCGATTCCAGGGTGGGATCGTCGATCACCGTTACCGACCTGGGCAGCACGCGCCGGTCGATCTTCTTCTCGAAGTCGTTGGGACTGGTCCGGCTGCCCACCGGGCGCTGGCCGCCCGCGAAGTTGCCCGCAAAGCGGGAGGCAAAAAGCCGGGTCGCCGGGCCCGCCTCGAACAGCACCGGCCCGGTGTAAGACTCCAGCGTCGCCGCCGTCCTCACCTCCAGAAGACGTTTGACCATGTCCCGGCAGCGTTTGGACAGCTCGTCCACCGATGGAAGCTCGTCCAAACTCTTGGCGTGCAGTTCGACCGAGTCGGACAACTTCATCCCATCGTCCGCCTGCACCGTGGCACTCACTTGGACAGATACGCGCGTGCCCGAGGTGCGCAAACGGGTGCCCTCCGTGTTCACCAGGTACTTGTTGCCGCAGAGCTGCTGAATCTGTACATGGGAGTTTTGGATCTCAGGAAAGGCGCGGAACAACTCCGATAGCTTGACGGCCAGTTTCTCCAGTGGAGCAGCCTCGATCGCAGGGGCGATCCGCTCCTCGAAGTAGACCGCCGGAGCCTCCGTGGAGAAGTCGTCCGGCTTATCCGCGATCATCTTGCTTTCCATGAAGGCCTTCTTCTTCTCGAACGCCTCCACCACGTCTTTGTACTGGCGATCGGTCGCCCACCAGATCGCCTGACGAATGGCGCCGTAGTCGTCTTCGAGAGGAACGGAGGCACCACCCCTTCCGCCGTAGCTGGATCCCCATCCGCCACCGCGGAAGTTCGTGTTGTCCAACACATGAGACCCGACCCGGACCTCGCTGCGCAGATTGCGAGATCGGGCGGTGTAGCGCTGGCTGACCATGCCGAGGTCCGCCCCCACCGCAGCCCGGGCAACGTCGATCAGCCCGTACTCGAGGAAATAAGGTTCTGCAAGCCCCTCCAGGCGCAAGTCGGTCCGGCTACGTTCCAGCTCGTCCACCAAAGCCCGCAACACCACGTCAGTTTGAAGCTCGGTCTGGAGGTTCTCGCCCCCCCACGCCCCCGAGCATAAACCGCACACCGCAATAACCGAAACCAGCGTATAGCGCATCAGTTGGCCTCCTCACCCGTTTGCCTCCCCCAGCGCTGCGCTGGAGGAGACTCCCGGTGGTTCCCGTTGCTTTACCGGACTCCCAGAACCCGCCATGCCCGTCCGATCGTTCGAGGCGAACGGGAGATTGCGGTCCGAGCCGGTGGTCAGATGTCCTCAGACGCAATCGGCGGCGCCAGAACCGGAGGTCGATCCTGCGCCTTCCGCTTCTTCTCCACCTCGATCTGTCCCACCAGGATGCTCGGCGAAATCGCGGAAACCGGAACACTGCCCGACTCCGCTCCGCAGATCCCGTTGAACACATCCGCGTCGTTCGCCGCGCACAGTATCTTCGAGAACGAAGTCAGCGGGGTGCCCACTATGTCCACCCCACGAACCAACTCGTCCGCACGCCCGTCGGCATACACGCGGCGCACGATCAGCGGGATGACCTTGAAGGCTTGCGGACCCCGCCGCCGCGTGGTCGTGAATCCGCCGGAGATGTCCTCGAACACCAGACCGAACTCCTTACCCTGCGCCTGGCATTCGGAGATGAGCATGGACCGCAACTCCTCAAACGGAACCTGCTTGGCGGAGGTAATGATCAGGTTCCCCTGGCGGGCCACCACCTTCGCACCCGGCTGACGCCGACCGTGCCCGTTGGACTTGGTGATCCCCCGAGTCGGCGACCTCGACATCAGGAACGTCTTGAGCACACCATGCTCCACGATCCGGGCCTCCTGCCCCGGTACGCACTCGTCGTCAAACTCGTAGAACCCATTCAGTTCCTTGCCCTCGAAAACCCGCTGCGTCGGATCATCCACGATGCTCACGAACGGCGGCAGAATCTCCTGCCCGAGCTTCTTCGCAAACGTCTGCCCCTCCTCCACGTCCTTCTGGCGATGTCCTTCGATACGGTGTCCGAAGATCTCGTGGAAGAAGACCCCGCTGGCCCGGTTCATCAGAATCGCCGGACCGGTGTAAGGCTCCACGATGGGCGCCACCCGCAGGGCCAACACGTCACTTATCACCGCCTCGACCGTCCGGATGACCTCCTCATCGCCGGGCAATCCCTCAAGCGTGTGGGCATCGAAGGACTCATACTGCCAAAGCTCCATCCCGTCGTCCGCAATGGTCGAAGCCTGAATGCCGATGCGCCACCATCCACGCCCGAACTGGAGCTTGCTCCCCTCCGAGTTCACCATCACCTTGTTGGTCGTCCGCCCCGTAAGGGTCACGCTCGATCCGTAGATCTGGGGATGCTTGCGCAGCAGACGCGAGTAGCGGCGGACCCTCTCCCGCAGATCCTCGAACTTGACCTTCGGCGGATCCACCCACGGACCCACGTGTACGCTGGGCGCTTCGCGGGAGAAGTCATCCGAGGGATCTTCTTCTTCCACTTTCACCTTCAGATTGGCCTTCACCTGGGCCAGTCGCTTCACCGCGGACTTGAACTGCTCGTCCGTGGTCAGCCAGATGGCATGCCGCGTCGCCAGCGGATCGCCGTTGAGCGGTAAAGCCACGCCCCCCCCCCGACCGCCGTACGAATCCCCCCAACCGGCGTCGCGTATCTGGCGAGTGCTGTCCACCGCATAGTCACCGCAACGCACGTCCACATCCAACTGCCGCGCGTGGCTGTCGGACTCGCTCGTAATCGAACCCAACGACGCCTCCAGCATTATCCGGTGCCGATCCGTCACGGCGTACTGAATGAAGTAAGGCTGGGTCCCCTCGGGAACAACCAGCTTATCCATCGACAGCTTCAGCTCACTGGTCATCAGTCCCAGCAGAGGGTGCTCCGCCGCAGGCGGTCCTGCCATCGTCGTGCCCGGTCCTGCACCACCCGCTACCATCACCAGTAGAAACCCGACTGCAGTGGACTTCCGGAATAGCTCCATGGCGGTTACCTCGAAGTAGGTGTCTTCTGAATCGGCGGGATCCAAGCCCCAAACCCGCCCGCCCATTGCCCGAACCATCCTAGCAGAATCCTCGCGCCCGACCAGCACTACGGCGCCGATTCCGCCTCCGCCGAACCATGTGAGGAATACGCCCCCGCGGAGGCCCGCAGATCGCTCCAGGCTTGACGCAGACGGATGCGCGATCGGGCCAGTTCCGCGTCGGTGTTTACGTAATCGCGCTGAGCTTCGTTCAAGCGTACCAGCGAAGCCTTGCCCGCGGAATACTCCAACTGCACGATCCGGCGGTTCTCCCGGGCGGACTCCAGGTTCAACCGCTGAAGACGGACCTGCTCCTGGGCGTCGATCAAACCGACCGTCGTGCTGCGCACGTCCGCAACGACCTCCAGTCGCTTGCGCTCGAGCTCCGCCGCCGCCTCCCACCACTCCGCCTGCACCCGCCGGACCTGAGACGTGCGGAAACCGCCGGTGAATAGCTGCCAACGCAACTCCAGCCCGACGGCCGCGGACTGATCGTTCACCGAATAACCCAAATTCGAAGCCCTCTCGAATCCATACGTGCCCGACAGCGTCAACTCCGGGCTGAACTGCCCCTGGGCTAGCGAAACCTCCTCAGCCCGGGCCTTAACCGTATGTCGAGCCTGAGCATAATCCGGCCGCCCACCCAACGCCCGCTCGATCCAGTCGTCGGTTGACGGCGCGGTCAGCTCTTCCTCGGTCTCCGCCTCCAACTCCGCCAGGTCCACGTCGTCCGCCAACTTCGCTCCGGACAATCCGAGCAGCTCCGCCAGAAGTACCCGGGCCGTGTCGCGCAACCCGATCGCCGCCACCAGGTCGGCTTGAGCGGAACGCACCCGAACCTCGAAGTTCAACACGTCGGCCTTGGTGATCTTGCGGGCCTCGAAACGTTTCTCCGCATCGACCAACTGTTCGCGGCTGAATGCCTCGTCCGCCCGGGCGATGCGCACCTGTTCGCGTCCGAGCTGGGCCTGATAGTAGGCGGTGTCCACCGCCTGCACCACCAGACGCTCCACGTCACCGACCGCCATGGCTGAAGCCCGGTAGCCATACTTGGCACTCATCATCCGGGCCTCACGAGCGAAACCATCGAAGAGGGTCCACGTCGCCGAGAGGATGCTCGAATGATCGCTGAATGAATTCGCATTGCTCGTCGTCGAACTGCCCCGGTTGAGCAAGGGGATCTGCAGTAGGCTGAGGATGTCGGTCAGGGTCGGGTCTTGCGGAAGCTGCGGGATAGCTGGCGTTGAGGCGATCCCGCTGGTCAAGCGCGAGCGTGTCGAAGGGGTCAGCATCGTGCGCGTCGAGTTGTGCGTCAACGCCAACTGCGGAAAGTAGAAGGAGCGGGCTTCGGCAATCCGGGCCAGCGCCGCCTCCAACCGGGCCCGCGCCGAGTGGATGCTCGGATTGGCCCGCAGGGCCACCTCGCGAGCCTCCGCCAACTCCAGCAGCCCCGGCGAGACCAACTGCCCGGCAGACACCGTGCCCACGAGTTCGTCGGGGCGCATCATTCGCGCCCGATCCTCCTCCGGCAACTTGGACAGCGCCTCCTGCTGTCGTCGCACAATCGAACTCACCGAGCGCCGCGGCGATTCACACCCCACCAAGATCATCACGATTATCGAGACCACCGCCGAGCGCGACCCGCGACCCACGGTGCGGCGAAACCCACCCGGACCCGGCGCCCGCAGGAGTCCTCGACGTGCAGAGTTTGACCAACTCCCATCCATGGGGCACCAGCCTACCCGGCGCGGGAGTCAACGTCCATTCCCAGACCCGCACCTGTCCACCAGGACCATTGCCGAAGCCTGCAAGCAGCTATGTACAGACCTGGACAAAAGCTGACTCGACCCGGGAGCTCACTACTTCACGACCACTTCCGCAGTGGGAAACTCACCGCCTCGCCGCAACCACCGGCCGGCGCGCCGAGCGTCGATCACCAGCAGATACAGCGCCGGAACCACCACCAGGGTCAGCACCGTGGCAAACGCCAGACCGAATACCAAAGCCACCGCCATCGGAATCAACGTCTGGGCCTGCGTGCTGCGCTCGAGCAGCAAAGGCGCCAACCCCGCCACGGTCGTGATCGTGGTCAGCACCACCGCCCGGAATCGCTGGCTGCCGGCATCCAGCACTGCATCGAAGACGAGTGAGTTCGCCTGGTAGGCGCTCGTGCGCGGCAGAGGGTCAGTCCCCCACCCTTCGGCGGACGCTTCCGCCGAGGCATGCCGATCTTCAGCAGCCAGGGACGGGGCACCCGGAGTGCTCAGGCGCTCGCGAATCCGCGTGTTGATCTGATCCAGCAGAACCAGGGCATCGTTCACCACCACACCTGACATAGCTACGATGCCGAACACGCTCAGGATGGTCAGATCGTACCCCAGCAGCAGATGGCCCACCGCCGCTCCGGTGAACCCCAACGGAATAGCCACCATGATCACCAGCGGCTGAACATACGAACCCAACAACGCCGCAAGAATCGCGTAGATCACCACCAACGCAACCCCGAATCCCACCGCCAAGCTGTCCAGCGACTCGAGCATCTGCGCGCGCTGGCCCTCAATGCGGACCTCGATCCCCGGGTACCTGGCGCGCAACTCCGGCAGGTAGGACGCCTCCAACTCTGCGAGGATTCGCTCGGAGTTGGTCAGCCGCAGATCCACATCCGCAGTCACCCGCACCCGGCGCTCGCTGCCCCCATGGTGGATCGTCGTGTACCCGCGGCTGATAGTGTAGTCCGCCACCTCGCCGAACGGAATCTCGCTCCCCCCGGCGCCCCGTACCCGCAGATTCTCCACATCGGAGATGGAACGCCGCTGTTCATCCGGGTAGCGCACGTGTACCCGAACCTCGTCGCGCCCCCGCTGCACCCGCACAGCCTCCCCACCATGGAACCCACTGCGTAGCTGTTGGGCCAGCCCCTCCAGAGTCACCCCCAGCGTTCGGGCCAACGGTTTGAGGGTGACATCGATGCGGCGGCGGCCTGCGTGGAGATCGTGCTCGATACCGCTGACCCCGGCATAATCTTCCAGCTTGTCGCAAACATCGTCGGCCGCCATACCCAACTGCTCCAGGTCGTCTCCCAGCAGGCGGATATCCAGCGGCTTCTCTCCCGGACTACTCTGCACCCGACGGAACGTCACCGCCCCCACATCATCGATCACCCCGGTCTGGGCCTCCCAGGCGGTGAGGATGGCCTGGCTATCCAGCCGTCTCTCCTCTGCGGGCATCAACTCGAGGGTCACCTCACAGAGATGACTGCCGCGCCGGTGTACCCACCCGGACCACTCTCCGACAACTGCATGCTTGCGCCGAACCAGCTCTCCCGTCCCCAGGTGGCGCAGAACCGACGAATCGTTCAACCCTTCCGCTGCGTCTTCGAGCTGTCGAACCGCTGCCTCAGTGCGTTCCAGGGGGACGCCCTGGGGAAACCGCACCCGAGCCCGCAATAGATCCCCGTCAATCTCGGGGAAAAGGGTGAACGGGAGTCGGCCGCTGCCGATCAATCCGCCAACCAGTATCGTGCAACCCGCAGCCACGCACACGGTCACCCCGCGCGCCCGCAGCGCCCGTCCGCAGAACGGACGATACGCCCGTTGGATCACCGCATCGATGGCCTGCTCAACTCGGACGCGCTGGCGCCGGCGCCACTCCACCCACGCCCGCGGAGTTCCTCCACCGGTCTCCGCAGGCCCCAGACAATGCCGCAAATGGGCCGGCAGGATGCAGAACGCCTCCACCGCCGAGAATACCACCGCCGAAATCACCACCACGGGCAACACCGCGACGAACTTGCCCATGATCCCCGCTACGAACATCAGGGGAGCGAACGCCGCGATCGTTGTCGCCGAAGAACCCAGCACCGGCAGCATCACCCCGCGCGGACCGCTCACCGCCGCCAACTCCGGAGTGTCACCCTGCGACACCCGGTATCGAAAACCGTCCGCGATCACAATCGCATCATCCACGATGATGCCCGAGACCACGATCAGCGCAAAAAGGGTCAGCATGTTCAGGGTCTGGCCCGTGAAGTGCATCACCATCAAGGCACCCGCAAACGACACCGGAATACCCACCGCAACGAAGAACGCCACGCGCAAGTCCAGGATCAGGGACAGCACCACCAGCACCAGCACCATCCCCCAAGCCGCGTTCTTCAGCAGCATGGCGATCCGCGCGTCCACCTCCCGCGCCGCGTCACCCCACACGTCCAGGTGCAAGCCTGACGGCAGCTCTGCCTGCTTCTGCTCCACGTAGTCACGTACCGCCGCGGAGATGGTCGCCGTGTCCTGCGCCGGGGTCTTGAACACCTGCAGGACCACCGCGGGATGTCCCTGGAAACGCCCCGACCGCGGATCGTCGGCGAAACCGTCGCTCACCGTCGCCAGTTGACGGAGCTGAATCATCGTCCCGTCCGGACGAGCGATGACCACCAGATCCTCAAACTCGCGAGCGGTGTACCGCTGGCCGGTGGTGCGCAGGGTCAGTTCCTCCCGGTCGGTACGCAACGTACCCGCCGGAACATCGAGGCAGTTGCGGGCCACCACCGCCGACACGTCCGCCAGACTCAAACCGTACTGGAGCAACGCCTCCCGCGAGACCTGAATCGCAATCTCGTAATCGCGCACCCCCGTCAACACGACCTGCGAAACCAAACCGCCCGCCAGCAAGTCGTCTTTGATTTCGACCGCCCATTCCTTGAGCGTCCGCTCGGATGCCCGCCCGTACAGGGCGACGTTTATCACCTGGTCCCGGATCAGCACCTCCTCGAAGACCGGGCGCTCCACCTCCGGAGGAAACGTCTCGATCCGATCGACGCGGTCCTTGATGTCCAGCATGGTCAAGCGCGGGTCAGCCACCCCTTCGAGCAACTCGACCATCACCAAGCCCCGGTTCTCGCTCGAGCTGGACCAGGTCTTCTTGATGCCCACCAGCCCTTCGATCGCCTCCTCGATCTTGGTGCACACCCCCCGCTCCACCTCCTCGGGACTGGCCCCGGGATAGATGGCTTCGATCGATATCCGATCCAGCGAAAACTCCGGATAGGTCTCGGTGACCAGCGCGCGCGACGACACCGCACCCCCTACCAGGATGCACACCATCAGCACGTTGGCGTAAACGGGATTGCGGACCCCGGCGGCGATCAGCCCCCGTAATCCGGACATGCTATCGTGCCCCGGCCACTGACCCCAACAGCCATGCGCCGGCAGCGTCCGCAGCGTCGACGCCCTCCGGCAGAGTGGACGCGGGCCAGGTCACCGCCAGACGATCGTCGCCCGCGCGACGCACCAACCGCATTCCTTCGACCGCCTTGTGCAGCGGTGAAACCACCACCAGATCCCCGGCGGCAAGCTCGGTCATTTGCGACGCAGCCTCGTCCGCTTCAGTCGCGCCCATCCCCTCCGCACGCCCGTAGGCCACCAGCACACTGTCCCCCACGCTGCGCAGGATGGACACTCGTCGGATCGCCAACCGACCATCGTGAGAGTCACCCTCGTCAGCCTCGAACACGTATACGGTGGACTCGTCATACACCGCGTGACGAGGAACGATCAGGGCATCATTCAGCGGCTCGGTCGGCAGCTCCGCCCGGCAGAACATCCCCACCGACAACGGCGGGCGGCTGTTCCCCTTGCCCACCTCCAGGCTGCTCATGATGTCCCGAATCTCCACCACCACGTGTGCAGTTCGGGTGACCTCATCCATCCGCTCCAGGCGGGTGATCCGACCTGTCCAGGAAAACTCCTGACCGCGCAACGTCCAGGTGATCCGGGCTTCCGGAGCATCACCCCGGTCCTGTCCGACCGCATGAGCAAACGCCTTCTCGTCCGTCCAGCGCAATTCGCCGGGATCGATCACCACCGGAATCTCCAACGCTTCCATGTCCGTTAGCGTCGCGATCTGCAGGCTGGCGATGACCACCTGCGACTCCTGCGCCGTTACCGAATCCACCCGGGCGTCGAATGGGCAGACGATCCGCGTCTTCTCGACGTTGAGCTTGGCTTCGTCCAGCTGGGCCCGCTTGGTGTCCAGCAAGGCGCTGGTTTCTTCAATGTTGACCGGGATGAGATCCAACTGGCTCTCGTACGCCAGCACCGCGTCCTGTTGCCGCAAGTAGTGCCCCTCCGCACCTTCCAGATCGGGGTCATTACCGGCGTCCTGTTCGGTCAGCTTACCCTCGCGTTCGAAGTCGGTGCGGGCCAATTCGAGCTGACGCTTCGCCAGCATCAACCGGCGCTCCAGGTTCACCTGATCCTTCTGGTGGCGGCGCAGCTCCGCCTCCAACCGCCGAACCTCTGCCTCGCCCTGCCGGACCCGAGCCTCGTAGACCCGCGCGTCGATCTCGAACAGCAGCTCCCCTTTGCGGATGACCTTGCCAACCGCCAGATCTTCGTGAACGCCAACTAGCCGACCGCCGACCTCGGGCACGATCTTCACCTGGCGCTTCGGGCGCACCGTGCCATACCCTACGATCGGCGCATCGAACACCACCGGCGCAATCGCCTCAACCGACACCCGCGGCACCCACCGCTCCATCGCGGTCACCGCAGGCTTAGGCCGGCTCGCCAGCAGCACAGCCGAACCACCCGAAGCCAACGCCAGAACGCCGACCCCGAGAACCAAGTTGATGGACTTCCTCAATCGCTCCATAGATCGTAGCTGCAGTCAAACCAGGGATGGGATAGTAAGAGACCGTTCTGCGTGCAGCGAGGCTCCGCCACACACCCCGTCAGGCCAGCTCCAGACCCGCGCCATAACTCTTCCCAGTCCCCCTGCCCGGGAGTGCCCCCGCAGAGTTCCGCGACTCTCCGCCTGGGGCAAACCAAGCGGAGGAGTATACGTACAGCCGGCCGTCCAGTCAACGCACTCCAGACCCCCGCCCCCCGCTGGAAACCCAAAAACAGAGGCGACATCGTTATTGCCCCTCCCTGAGAGAATCGACCAGCTCCGTGGCCCAGGCCAGCTCTCTGTCCTGCCGCGCCAAGGATGCGCCCTCCCCGCCCATTCTCTTATCGAGCCCTATTTTACGACAAATCTACCACCGGGAACGACCAAAGCGCCGCCGGGAAGGCTAGACAGCAGGCAGCTTGTACCATGCCCCTGTCCGGACGGCTTGCCGTGCGGCAGGGAGATCGTCCTCACCTCCCGGACTCACGGGCTGAAGACCACCGCAAAATCCGCGAAATCCAGCAAGTCCACGTCGTCATCGTCGTCGAAGTCGAACACCGCCCTGCATTGTGGGACCGGCGGAACGAACCCCGAACCCTCCCTCGGTCCGCTCATGCACCCGTTAAGGATAGCGAAGTCGTCCGCATCCACGTTTCCGTCACCGTCGAAGTCGCCGGCGGTACTGAACGCGCATCCGTGAGCACACTCGGACTGATTTCCCTGAAACCACCGACCAACGATCTGACAGTCCTCGATCAGCGTACGCTCGAAACACGCCCCCCCGGTGAAGCAGCAAGCCCCGTACAGCGAGCATCCGTTCGAGTCCACCGGATCCGCGATCTCCGTCGCCGGACAGAGGTCCGCACAATCCCACACCCCGTCGGCATCGGCGTCGTCCGCTACCTCCGGCGCCCCGCACCCGCAAACCTCTGGATCAGTCTTCGCCGGGTCGTCCGGGCACTGCTCATCGCAGTCCGCGGTTCCGTCGTCGTCGCGATCGTCCACGCAGGTCGTCCCCTCGCCCTGAAAACTCCCCAAAGCCGCCTCACAGTTGACCTGCGTGCCCCCGTCGAAGCAATCCCCCAACCCAAAGCAGCATGCCCCGCCCACCACACACCCGTTGGCATCCACGGGATATCCGTTGGGCGTGTCCGGACAGAGATCCACACAGTCCGGAACGCTATCGCCGTCCCCGTCGGCTTCGGTCACCCCGCATCCACACGTACCGGGTGCGATCTTCCCGGAATCACCGGGGCAGCCGTCGCAGGGATCGATCAACCCGTCGGTGTCCGCATCCGGCTGGCACGCGTCGGGCACCGCATTTGAGTCGCAATCCACAGCGGTCCCTGCCAACACGTCACACAAGTCCGGCGTACCGTTGGTGTTACAGTCGTCGCTGGTACCCTCCGCCAGATCACACTCGTCAGCCAACCCGTTGTCGTTGCAGTCGAAACCGCACTCATCAGGCACCCCATCGGTGTTGCAGTCTTGGCTGGTCGCGCCGGTCACGTCCAGCTCGTCCGCCACCCCATTGTCGTTGCAGTCCCCCTGGAACTCGTATGCCCCCAGGTCCACAATCGGGGCGTCACCCTCACCCGTATCCGGGATCAGCGGATCGTCATAGAACCGCAGCTGCCCCATCAAATCCGCATCGGGTAGTGCCTGCGCCCCCGACTTCTCCCGATCCCAATCCGCGAGATTGTCCCCCGCGTCGATACACGCAGAGACCGGCCGCAATCGAAGATCGCCATAGTCGTCGTTGCCCCCAACCCCCCATCCATCTCCCCCGTCGCTGGGATCGCGCCGGAAAACCGGATCGCTGCTGAGGTTGCCCATCCCTTCGCCCGACCAGCCCCCCTGCATACAGCTATGGTCCACCAACGCTTCCCCGCTGACCACATGAATCTGCGCCGACGAGTCCAGACCCCCAGCGTCCTCGTTCCTCCAGAGAATGCAATTGCGCGCCGCCAGGTCTCCGTTGGCCCAGACGTACACTCCCCCGCCGTCACCTCCCGCCACGTTTCTGCTGAAGCTGCAGTTGGTGGCCGACGCGGTGCTGTTGTTCAGCAGTACCGCGCCTCCATGCTCGGTCGCCGCATTGCCGACGAACAGGCTGTTTACCCAGACCGGTGTGCTCAGACCGCTACCATACACCGCACCGCCCGACCCGGCGGTATTGCCTCGATACACACAACTCGTCATCACCGGATACGATCGCAGCTCGCTGAACAGAGCCCCCCCGTAGCCAGCCCCGTTCGAGCTGAACACACAGTCCTTAAACGTCGCATCTGCCTCACTAAGGTAGACCGCCCCATACTCCGCCGAGTGGCCCCGTACGGTGCAATCGCGCAGAATCGGTGCGCTCGTGGAGCAGTACAGCCCCGCCCCACGGTCATCCGGCGATGATCCATCCGCATTTCCGCCTACGATGATCACGCCATCCACGATCACCGACGAACTGGCGCTCAGCCCCCGCAAGACGTGGTAGCTGTTCTCACTGTTGTTACCGCCGCTTTGATCGTCCCCGTCCAGATCACCGCTCAACCGCACCACGTTGACCGACGGATCACGCTCCTCGAACGCCATCTCCAGACCCGCAAACCCGCCATACAATCCCATTTGTCCGGTAAGCTCAAATGTGGCCGTCCTACTCCCGCCGGGGCCCGCCGGAGCGTACGTCCCCGCCGCCAGCCAAACCTGTGTCGGCACGCCGTTGCTGGCCGCCAGGGCTAGAGCATCTTGAAGATCATCGAACGCCGTTAGCCAACTCGTCCCATCACCACCACTCGCTGCGTTCCCGTCCACGCGGATGACCACCTCGCACTCATCCGGGGTACCGTCCACGTTTAGGTCGTTGCTGGTCGCCTCCGAAATGTCACAGATGTCCGGTACTCCGTTGGACTGACAATCCGGACTACTCCCGCTCGCGATTTCGCACCCATCGGGCACGCCACTGCTATCGCAATCCGCCGCCGTCCCCGCCGCGATATCGCAATCGTCGGGCATCCCGTTCGTGTTACAGTCCGCCTGACACTCATCGGGGATCCCATCCCCCTGGCAGTCGAGGCTGCCGCCACACTCGGGCTCGCCCGCACACCCTCCCGCGCAGCTTATGTCACAACCATCGATGATCCCGTTCGTATTACAGTCTAACCCACACTCATCCGGAATCCCATTGCTATCGATGTCCGTGCTCGTCCCCGCACTGAGGTCGCACCCGTCCGCCACGCCGTTGGTGTTGCAGTCCGGCTCACAGTCGTCAGGTACACTGTTCGAGTTACAGTCATTATCCACCAGCTCACAATCATCCGGCACGCTGTTTGAGTTGCAGTCATTGTCCTCGGTTTCGCAATCGTCGGGCGACGCGTTGCTGTTACAATCGTTGCCCTCCAATTCACACCGGTCGGGAATCGCGTTCGAGTTGCAGTCGATAGCGCCGAGCTCACACTCATCCGGAGTACCGTTCGTGTCACAGTCCTGGCTGGTCCCCTGGACTACATCACAGGAATCCGCGATTCCGTTTGTATTGCAGTCAGTAGCCGCCTCGCACTCGTCCGGGGTTCCGTTCAGATTACAGTCCTCGCTGTCCCCGGCACTCGGGTCGGACGTGCTTTCATACGTGAGCCCACTCAGGAACGTCTCACTGGAGCTGTTCGCACAACCAGTTCCGTCGCCAAACCACACCACGTTGCGAAAACTCTCCGACGCCTCTCCGGTCGGCCCAATGTCCTCAGCCAGCACTTCCTCGTCATCCACGAACAGCGTGCCCACGCTGTTCCGCACCACGAAACGATAGTCCCGATAACCCTCGCCTACTGAGTAGCTGACTCCCGTTGAGCTGCCCGTATTGCTGTTGTGCAGCATGATCCGGTCGCTCGCGATCCATATGTAGTACACTCTCAGGTCGTCGTCGGTTGCCGACAATCCGTAACCCCCCAGGGACATGCCGTAACAACTCGCATTGTATTCGGAAGAGACGACCTTCAGCGTCACATTCAACTCAAAGCCTACCCCGAAGTCCAGCCTCAGCGCGCTCGACTTGTAGTATTGATATCCTCCCTCAGCAGTCGGCCCTTGGTGCAGGGCTCCCCCGACCAGCTCGTAGTCCGGCGAGGGGTTCCCCAACGAATGGACCAGCTCGAAACCCTGTCCGTCCGGCAGGGTTCCCAGCGTAGGTTGATAACCGTTCAGCGCCGCCAGATCGCACGGGTCCGCCACGCCATTGGTGTTGCAGTCCGGCTGACACCCATCCGGTACGCCATTGCTGTCGCAGTCCACACACGTTGTATCTTCCGGCGGGCAGTTCACCACATCGCATTCATCCGGAACGTCGTTGCTGTTGCAATCCTGACTGCTACTTGTGGCAATATCCAGCGAGTCCGGAATCCCGTTGGAATTGCAGTCAAAGTCACACTCGTCCGGAACTCCGTCGGTGTTCACGTCCGTGCTGGTGCCCCCCAAAATGTCACACTCATCCGGGACGGTGTTCGCATTGCAGTCCACGCTGGTCCCCGCCGCGACGTCGCAGATATCCAGCGTACCGTTGGGCTGACAATCGCTCTGGTCCTCACACTCGTCCGGAATGATATTGTCGTTGCAGTCGTCCGCGAATCCGAACAGGATCTCCAGGAAGTCCGGCCACCCATTGGAATTGCAGTCCGGGTCACACTCGTCAGGGACATCGTTCTCGTTCAGGTCGGGCGACGTCCCCGCGGCGATGTCACACTCATCGGGCGTGGTGTTCCCATTACAGTCCACACTGCTGCCCATGGCCAGGTCACAATCGTCCGGGGCGAGGTTTCCGTTGCAGTCCGGGTCACACTCATCCGGGATCGAGTTGGTGTTGCAGTCGCCGCTGGTTCCGGTGGCTAAATCGCAGTCATCGGGTATACCGTTGGTGTTGCAGTCCAGTTCGCATTCGTCCGGGATCGCATTGGTGTTGCAGTCCGCGCTGGTCCCCCCCACCAGATCGCAGATGTCCGCAGTCCCGTTGGCGTTGCAGTCCTCGTCCGGTTCACACTCGTCGGGGACCGCGTTGGTGTTGCAGTCTGTGCTGAGGCTCAGCAGGATGTCCAGGAAGTCAGGGCGCCCGTTGGTGTTGCAGTCCGGATCACACTCGTCGGGCACGCCGTTGAGGTTGTCATCGAAACTGGTCCCGCCCTCGATGTCGCACTCATCGGGGATGGTGTTCGAGTTACAGTCCAGGCTGGTCGCCATCGCCAGATCGGTCTGATCGTCCACCCCGTTCGAGTTGCAGTCCTCCGCCCGGGCAACCGAAACCCACCCGGCCGTCATCCCCATCAGCATCCAGCAGCCCGCAAACCCAATACCGCGTACCATACTTCCACCCTCTACTAATCAAGACTCGAACCTCGGCGCACCGCAGGCGCCTGCGCAGCACAACCGCCAATACTGATATCGGACCATCGCCCCTCAGATGTGCAGCACTACTGGGAAGCCAGGTGGACGATCACGCCTACCACGCCGAGAACGGCGGTCACCGCAAGCGCGATCTTGATCCAGCTATAGGGTCGATCGCCCTGGACCTCACCCGTGCCCGCGTTGACCACGATCTGGTAGCTCTTGTCGCGGTAGCGGTACGCCAGCATCCATACCGGCAGCAGCAGGTGCTTGAACGTCACCGCATCGTAGCGCGTGTCTATCGAGTGGATACGCTGGACATCGCCGCCAATGCGCCTGCGGACGTCCGCCTCCAACGCCTCGTCGATGCGTCCCTTGGCCCCGACGAACCCGACCTCGAGGGGCACGTCGTAGGTCCGCGCCAGGAAACCGGCCAACACCTGCTGGTTGAACGGTACGCAATCCGCCAGCGGCCACGGTTCCAGATCGGTCAAACGCTTGGTGGGCAACCCCGTCGAGGCGACCACCAGCACATCGTCGAAGAAGCGCTGGAACGCGCCCGAGGCTGGATACCAGCGCGTGCGCCGCACGCGGCGCTTCTTCTTGCCGCTGCCGACGGTCACCCAGTAGTGCTCCCCGCGCTGTCCGCTGTACCGCGTGGCGGTCATCGAATCGAAGGTCCAGTAGGGCAGATAGATACCGTTGAACCGGCCCTGAACACCGCGGCGCTTGAAGTCGTTCGGAGCGAACCATCGCGAGCGCACCCACTCGCCGAGGTTGTGGTGTGCCCGGTCGCGGTCGATTATAAACGCCAGCACCCCGTCCACCGGAACGCCGCGCCGAGCGACCTCAACCTGATCGACCTGCAGCGGAACCCCGCAGTAAGCGCACTCGCCGCTGGTCAGCGTGCCCGCGAATCGGACCGTCGCCCCGCACGACACGCAGCCCACCTCGCGAAGCCCATCCTCAG
>JAAEQG010000215.1 GCA_024231775.1 bacterium | reverse complement strand
GTGCTGTGGAAGCAACCGCGCCACTCGCCGCCCCACATCGCCGCCTGTTGCCATTACTATCAAGATCGCAACGAAGCGTCATACCGAAGCCGACGAAAACGCGGAAGACGCTTGAAGAGAAAGTAGCGCTGCCATACTAGGATGCCGTCCGAGCGCCCTTCAGCATGGCTGTCCTGTCGCGTTGGCCTTGCCGCGGCTGCTGGGGCCGTTCTCGGGGTCGTTGGAGACCGGAGGGCAAACGGCTCATACCACCCTACCGATTGTCTCTCGTGCGCCGTGAGGTATACTTTCCGTTGCTTCTGAGGGGAGTTGTCGATACGGCAGGAATGCCTGCCCTTCGACTTGTCGAGTTGGACGCCGTTCTTGCGTGGTCTGGCTATGACAGGGACTCCGAGATTCGGATAGGCGCTCGTAGCTCAGTAGGATAGAGCATCGGTTTCCTAAACCGGGGGTCGCAGGTTCGAATCCTGCCGGGCGCGTTCTTGTTTCCCGTCGCACTACATCGCACCGCTTCGCGTTGCGCCGTTACTGACAAAGGGTTACGCGCGTCGTCCGATCCAATCTCGACGCTTCCACCATCGCGCGGCGTCGCACCCGTTCGCACCGCTTCGCGCCCCAACTACTGGGGGTGAAGTCGCGCTGACTGGAGGGGTGAGGTCCGCACGACCCCGAGACTGGACGTGGTCACCTTGTCGCGTTGCCAATCGCACCACGCCCCATTTCGGCCCCCAGGCCCGCCAGGGCAGGAGAGCCGCAGCAGCGCAACCCCCTGCGATTCCCTCACTTGCGAATCCGAAGCCGAGGGAACTACAATCCCTGGCTATCGGACGATACCACCCGTGGATCGACCTCGCGGCTGATGGACGAGAAGGAACACAAACCCTCCACCGTCGGGCAGGACACCGCCGACGGTCCCGATACTCTTGCCTGGGAAGAGCAACGGTGCCCGACTTGCGGGTACGTGGTCTACAGCCTGCAGGAGGCCCGGTGTCCGGAGTGCGGCAAGGAGTTCACCTGGGCGGAGGTTCGGGCTGCCGCTCTGTCTCGCCGGGGAGACTTGTTCGAGCATCGCTGGCGGGAGGACTTCGGCGCGTCTCTGGTGCGTACGTGGGCGCGGGCGATCTGGAGTCCGCGGCAATTCTGGACGCGATATACTCTCGAAGATGCACCGCGCGTGGTCCCCTTGCTGGTGCTGATTCTGTTGCAGTGGCTGATCTTCGCCAGAGGTTGGCATCTGCTGGCGCTGGCGGCGGACCCGGTGATGAACTCCTTCGACTGGCTGAGGACTGCGCCGGCTCGGGGTTTCGTTTATGTTCCGCGGATGAGCGCCGTGTTCCTGGAGGACATGGCCCTTTGGTATTTCGCGACGTTCCTGTCGATGCTGCTCTTCTACCGGTCGAGTCGCCGGGCAGGCGTGCGGTGGAGGCATATCCTTCGGGTGTACGCTCATGCGACGTTGTTCGCCTCCCTCTACACAGTCCTCTGCTGTATCGCCGAAGTGCTCGTGGACGTGACTCTGCTCATCAAGCCGGGGAGCTACTCGATCCTACTCTACGCCGGGATCGATCAGGCGATCTACGGGGTGGGGTTGCTGCTCACCTGGGTGTATCTCTGGATCGGGTACCGCTGCTATCTGGGGATACCGCACGGCTGGGCCATCGCGGGGCTCTCGCTCTGGCTGGGGCGGCTGACGATGGAGACGCTGCGGCTGTACATCTGACCGCAGCCTCGCTCCGAGGCTGCGGAATACGTAGCGGAGCCTTGGGTTCGTTGTCGAGGTGCCAGCCCACCGGTATCATCTTGCCTCGGTCACGGAGTGAGGAGCGGGTGGTGGAAGAGGCTGGTCACGACTGGTTGTCGACGAGGAACGCATCATCATGACGGAGAACGACAGCAAGCGAAGCCTCAATCTCATCGAGGAGATCATCGAGGACGACCTGCGGACCGGAAAGCGGGAAGGTCGCCTGCACACGCGCTTTCCTCCCGAGCCCAACGGCTATCTGCACATCGGCCACGCCAAGGCTATCTGCCTGAACTACGGCTTGGTCGAACAGTTTGGCGGCAAGTACAACCTCCGCTTCGACGACACTAATCCAATCAAGGAGGAGCAGGAGTACGTCGAAGCGATCGAGAAGGACATCCGCTGGCTGGGGTTCGATTGGGAAGAGAGGTTGTACTTCGCGTCGGACTACTTCGAGCAGATGTACCTGTACGCCGTGCAGCTCATCGAGGCCGGCAAAGCTTACGTGTGCGATCTGACCGCCGAGCAGATGCGTGAGCATCGCGGTTTGCTGACCGGGCCAGGCCGCGAAAGCCCGCACCGCAACCGCCCGGTGGAAGAGAACCTCGACCTGTTCGAGCGCATGCGCGCGGGTGAGTTTCCCGACGGTTCGCGCACGCTGCGGGCCAAGATCGACATGGCTTCGCCCAATCTGAACCTGCGCGACCCGGCCATGTATCGCATTCTGCACGCGGACCATCACCGGGCGGGGAGCCAGTGGTGTGTCTACCCGATGTACGATTGGGCGCATGGGCTGGAGGACTCCATCGAGGGAATCACTCATTCGATCTGCTCGCTGGAGTTCGAGAACCACCGGCCGCTCTATGACTGGTTCCTCGACGAGTTGGGTATCTACCATCCGCAGCAGATCGAGTTTGCCCGGCTCAACCTCAGCCACACGGTGATGAGCAAGCGCAAGCTGCTTCAGTTGGTTCAGGAGGGACTGGTCCGAGGTTGGGACGATCCGCGCATGCCCACCCTGTCCGGGTTGCGGCGGCGCGGTTTTACTCCGGAGTCGATCCGCAACTTCTGCACGCGCATCGGCGTAGCCAAGTACGACAGCGTGATCGAGCTCGCCGTTCTGGAACACTGTATTCGCGAAGACCTCAACAAGCGGGCTCCCCGGGTGATGGGGGTGCTCCGGCCTTTACGGGTGGTTATCGAGAACTACCCCGAGGGCCAGGTCGAGGAACTGGACGCGGTCAACAACCCGGAAGACGCCAGCGCCGGATCGCGCCGGGTACCCTTCTCGCGGGTGCTCTACATCGAGCGCGACGACTTCCGAGAAGATCCGCCCAGGAAGTTCTTCCGCTTAGGACCGGGTCGCGAGGTGCGGCTGCGCTGGGCCTACTTCGTAACCTGCACGGAAGCGATCAAAGACCCCGAGTCGGGCGAAATCGTCGAGCTGCGCTGCACCTATGATCCCGCCACCCGGGGCGGTGATGCCCCCGACGGGCGCAAGGTCAAAGGGACCATTCACTGGGTGTCGGCGGAGCATTCCCTGGAGGCGGAGGTGCGTCTCTACGATCACCTGTTCACCTGCGCAGACCCTGCCAAGGTCGAGGACGGGGAAGACTTCCGCTCCAGTCTGAACCCCGACTCCGTTGAGACGCTGACTTCGTGTCGGGTGGAACCCAGCCTGGCGGAGGCTGCACCGGGAAGTCGCTACCAGTTCGAGCGAAACGGCTACTTCTGCGTTGATCCGGACTCGACCGCTGAGCGACTGGTCTTCAATCGGACGGTTACTCTGCGCGATTCCTGGGCGAAGATCGAGAAGGGCCAGCAGCAGAAGAAGAAGAAGTAGGGACGGTATCAGCAAAGCATGCTCACCCTTCGGGATGAGCATGGCACCCGCGACGGGGCACCCGGGGAACGGAAGCGGCGCGAGGACGGAAAGGCATGAAGGTCAAACTCGCAAACAAACGCGGTTTCTGCTTCGGGGTCGAGGACGCCATCGAGATAGCGGAACGCGCCGTCGAGGAGCACGGCCCGGGCAACATAGTCGCCCTCGGTCCGGTGATCCACAACCGCAGCGTGGTGCAGCGTCTGGAGGAAAAGGGGCTGAACCAAGCCGGCGATCTCGACACGCTTGCGGAAGGGGCCAATGTGCTGATCCGCTCGCACGGAGCGACTCCGGAAACGCTGGCCAAGGCCGAAGCCCGCAAGCACAACATCGTTGATGCCACCTGCGTTCTGGTGAAGAAGGCCCAGGAGGTGGTCAAGCAGCTTCACGCCGAGGGCTATCATGTGGTCATGATCGGAGACCGGAATCACCCGGAAGTCCGTGGCGTCATCGGCTACGCACCGGACGTCGTGGTGATCGATCGCAAGGAAGAGGTTGCCGCCGCCCTGCCGCACAAGGAACGTCTCGGGGTTGTTGCCCAGACGACGCACTCGCCCGAGCACGTGGCGGAGATTGTCGCTGAGATTGTCAAACGCCCGTTCAAGGAGATCAAGCTGCACAACACCCTGTGCATGGAGGTTACTCAGCGACAGGAAGCGGCGGTGGCGCTCTGTGAGGAGGTCGAGGTGATGTTCGTGCTGGGCGGTCTGCACTCCGCCAACACCCAGGAGTTGGCCCGCCTGTGCAGCGCGAAAGGAATCCCGACGCATCACCTGGAAGGGTGGGCGGATTTCGACCCGGCGATGGTCGCGGGGGCGGAGGTCGCGGGAGTGACCGCCGGAGCATCCACCCCGGAGTGGACCCTCCAGGAGTTCGTCAAAGGTCTGGAGGCGCTGTAGCCAGCCGCATCTTCGCCACGCCCCGCCCGGGTGGATCAGCCGCCCGTAGCCCCCAAGGTTGAATGTTGCGTCGGAAGGGCTGCGGACCCTCTTCACACAATCTGACGCTTTTTCCCTGGCGGTTGTCGGTCCGATTCGGGTAGGATACGCCGCTCTTGCTGCCCAGGTTGAAAGGCGTGATGGCGCGAGCCCAACCCTTCACTATCCGGGGCGTGAACCCGCTCCGGCAGGCATGCACAATCTGATTTCGCCCGGAGGCGGGCGGCGCTTGGACTACCCCGCGAGGGGGAGGCTACGTTGCTGAGATGGCTGACGAACGTTCACAACTCGAGAAGCGCGGACCGGGCCAAGGCTCGGGGGGAGACCTGCGCGCCGTCCTGGCGATGGCTGTACCCCTGGTTATCACGACCTCCACGCGCATGGTCATGGACGTTTCCGACTACGTCATGATTAGCTTCGTGGGGAGCGATGCCCAGGCGGCGATGCTGCCGGCCCAGTTGACCATCTTCACCTACATCGTGCTCGGCTTCGGAATACTCTCGCTGGTGAACACCCTGGCGGCCCAGAGCTTCGGCCGCAAGCGTTACGCGGACTGCTCTGCCTACGCGTGGCAGGGTTTGCACCTCGCCTTGTTCTTCGCGGTGGTCGGCTGCGGGTTGTGGCCGATCCTTCCCTGGCTAGTGCAGACTATGGGCCACGAGCCCGCGGTGCAGGCGTTGGAGCTGGGCTATACGAGGGTGGCGGTGCTCACCATCGGTCCCACGCTGGCGGGGGCTGCCCTGAGCGGGTTCTTCAACGGGGTGCATCGACCGCGAGTGACGATGTGGTCGGCGATCGAGGCGGTGGTGATCAACGCGGTGGTTAGCTATACCCTCATCTTCGGTTTGTTCGGTCTTCCGCGGATGGGGGTGGAGGGGGCGGCCTATGGCACGCTGGCGGGCGGGACCTACCGGATGATCCGTCTGCTGTGGACCATGTGGGGCGTGGGCTACCAGGAACGGTTCGAGACCCGCCGGACCTGGCGGTTTGACTGGAGCAAGACCCGCTCGCTGCTGCGGGTGGGTATGCCCACCGGTCTGCAATGGGTGAGCGACGTGGTGGTGTGGTGGGCGTTTGTGAACATTCTGGTGGGGCGTTTCTTCGGTACGGACGATCTCATTGCGTCCAACACGGCGTGGCAGTATCTGCGGGTGGCGTTCATCCCGTGTATCGGGATGGGCATTGCTCTGGCTTCGCTCACCGGCAAGGCGATCGGCGAGGGAGATAAGGAGCGGGCGATCCGGCTGACGCGCATCGTGGTGCTGTTGGTCAGCATATACATGGGTGTGTTCTCGCTGCTGTATCTGCTGCGCGGATCGTGGTTGATCTCGCTGCTGAGTGACAACCCCGAGGTGATTCGCATCGGCGGGGGGGTGATGATCTGCGCTGCGATCTTTCAGCTCTTCGATGGTCTGGGGATTACCTATACGAACGCTCTACGCGGCGCGGGCGACACCTTCTGGCCGTCGGCGCTGTTCGTGGTCAGCCATTGGGTGATCCTGATCGGTGGTGGGTGGGCGGTGGCCCATTACCGGCCCGACTGGGGCAGCATTGGTCCGTGGGTGGCTGCTTCGGTCCTGCTGGTGTTCACGGGTCTGGCGCTCTGGTGGCGATGGCATAGCCGCAAGTGGATGGCGATCGACCTTCTGGATGACGACGGTATACCCGCAGAAGCAGAAGCGACGCCGGTGGCTGCGGCAGATTGAAAACTGCTGGCTTCCCGACAGGTTCAGTCTGTTGCTTCGGCTGACGGATCGGCTGGCGTGGGTAGGACGTGGTAGACGAGAGTCCCCTTCCGAAGTTGGCTCTTATCGAAGACGGTCTCAATGCCGGCTCGTTGTCCTGAAGACGCCAACTCCACTGGCCCATTGTCAATCTCCATGGACTTGATCTCTTCCTCGAGAAAACACGATGGGCACGCGTACGCGAGGCGGTCGCCGACCGCGACTGGCGCGCCCTCAACGTCAATGCTAACCACCTTGGCCTCAGGCCAGAATCGAGCCACCTTTCCCACCGGCTCGTAGTGGCTGGGGATCGCGGGCATGCGCCCGGAACAGATCATCAGATCCCGGATGACTCGGGCAGGCCACCCATGATCCTGCATTCCTCGTATCAGCCTGAAAAGATCCCAAGTCGTGACGAGCGTGTACGCGTTCTGCTCTGCGTCTGTAACCTGTTGGGCCGTGAATGCGTTCTCGTTGTCGCGATCAAGGGGTGGTATCTGGCGCTGGTGGTTGACGATGACGAGGCCGCGAACATCTGCACCCTTATGTTCTCGCATGCGCCGGCTGCTGTACTTCAACACCTGGATCGCATCACTCTCGGTGGGCTGTCCGGCCAAGCCCTTGATCTCCACCACGATCATCTGGGAACCGTCCTCGATGCGCAGATCCTCCTGCGGGTTACCATCCGTTTCAGCATCTGCATCGATAACTTTTGCGAAGAAGATCTCGAGAGACGTTATAACGGCGAGTTCCAGCTTCCGGCCAGTGTCGGTCAGGATGGAGTGGAGATAGCCGGATTGGGATCGGTGGTCCTGGATCTCCGCATCAAGCTGATTGATCTGCTCCTCAGCCTTCCGTATTGTCTTGCGCTTCTTCTCCTGCAACTCCAACACAGGCTGCAACTCGTACTCGGGTTGCTCGGCCCAGCGCTGGCCCACGAAGTCCGGGAAGAGACCAGGACGGAGATGGGGGAGGTACTCCTGAAGAAGCCGGACGAGTAGACCCGCCCTGTTGCTGAGCTGAGGAAGAACGAGCACGGCACCAGCGTGTTTTTCGCCCTCGAGCAGGAGCCCCACACACTGGTCATACTTGTTCGCAATGATCGGTGTGATCTCGTTGTTGCGATAGGCGGGCCATCTGAAGGTGGTCGTGAATTGGCCGCTTGTGAGGAGGCCGCTGAGAGGCCGAAGCGCATGGTCCGCGACGTTGTAGAGCTTCATCTCCTCGCCCGTGTCCCGACGGATGCCGAGGTCCATTGACTCGAACAGTGACAAGAAGGACCAAGTGTCCGCCCAGAGGCGTCTTGTGTCGACGCTCTCCCGACCTGCCTGGACTCGTCCATTGCGGTACTCCAGCTTCTCCCTTGGAGCGGCGAATACGACAAAGACCCCACCACATGCAAGGATTCGGTTAAAGGCGACACGGCACAAGAGCATGTTGATGGGACGTTGGTCAGAGGAACGGGTCCACGACTTAACGAAGATTCCGTCTCCGGCTAGAGGGGGAACATGATGTGCTTCTGAAGCCGGGGCGGTCAGATCGACTACTACCACCTCCTGTTCGGTGTGGTTCGTGGGCAGTGGCTCAGGAGGCACGTTCTGCCATCCGCTCGGACCATTCGTGAGAATCGGCGCGCCGAACGTCCCTGCCACTGCGTTGAAGCCAGCTTCCTTGACTGCGGTTAGACAGTCGTCGTCCAGGTCTATGAGCATGACTTTGGGTTTGGCGTACCTTGGGCTGTCCGTGGTCTCCGCATGAGAGGTGCCGTCGGCGGCGGAATGCTCGGTTGGCTCCGACATCAGGATGGCTCCAGAGCTGAGGTCACACTGCAAGAAGCCAGAATCTTCACAGTATAACGCGTCTTCGGCCCAAGGCCATGTGGCCTGGATCCTCAACGCGGGCCGCAGGCAAGGGCCTCCGGTAATCGTAGCCCGCTCCCTGACGGTCGCGGCTCGGTTGGCTTTGACTCTGTCGCGAGACTTCTTGGTCGAGGATCCCGGAGAGTAGCACATGCGCGAGTCCCCGGGGGAATGACCCTCCCCCAACCCCTCCCTGAGAGGGAGGGGGGTATGGCTCGATCGCTCGCTAGTATGGGAGCGGCTCTGGTCAGGCGGTGGCCAGCTTGTTGATCGCTTCGACGGTGCGGTCTATCTCCTCGACCGTGGTGTATCTGCCGGGGGAGACGCGGACGGTCCCGGCGGGGAAGGTGCCCAGCAGTTTGTGCATCAGCGGAGCGCAGTGCAGGCCGGCGCGGACCGCAATGTCGAAAGATTCGTCCAGCACGGCGCCGGCCTCATCCACAGCCATAGAAGCGATGGTCAACGAAAGCGTGCCGACCCGTCTGGTGGGGTCCGGGTCCCCGGCGATGGCGACGCCGGGAGTGTCCGCCAGTCCGTCGATCAACCGGGCGAGCAGTCGCTGCTCGTGAGCCAACGTCTCCGCCGGGGTGATTACGTCCAGGGCGGCGCCCAAGCCTGCGAAACCGATGGCATTCGGTGTCCCCGCCTCCAGAATGTAAGGGTACTCGGGCGGTTGGACCGGGTGGGCTGAGTCGCCTCCGGTCCCGCCCTCGCGCCAGGGGGAAGGATCCACGCGCTCACCGACACACAGCACTCCCGTACCCATCGGGCCGAGCAGGGCTTTGTGGCCGGGGGCCGCCAGAAGGTCAATGTTCATCTGCTTCACGGATACGTCGACCACGCCCGCGGTCTGGGCTGCGTCAACCAGAAAGAGCGCGTCGTGCTCGCGAACGATTCGTCCAATGGTCTCGATTGGCTGGATCGAACCGGTGACGTTGCTGGCGTGAGTCACCGCAACTAATCGCGTGCTCGGAGTGATGGCCTGGGCAACTGCCTGGGGATCGACATAGCCTCGACCGTCCGTGTCCAGCCAGGTGACGTCCACAAAACCACGATCAGCCATGGCTCGCAGCGGACGCAAGACCGCGTTGTGCTCGGCGGCTGTGGTGACCACGTGGTCGCCCTCTCTGAGCACCCCCTTTATGGCGATATTCAGCGCGTCCGTACAGTTGAGGCAGAGGATGGTGCGCTCGGGCGCGTCCGCGTCGAATAGGCGAGTGATTTTGGCGCGCACCGCGCGGAGCTGGTCCGACGCCGCCATGGCCATGCGATAGGCGCCCCGGCCGGGATTGGCGCCGTTCTGCTCTTGAAAGCGCGTCATCGCGGCGAGGACTTCGGGCGGCTTGGGCCAGGTGGTACTCGCGTTGTCCAGATAGATCATGTCGGCTGCACCCCAGTTCCCGGACTGACTGCCCGTGATGAACGACTCGTCGCAGTCTCCTTGGCCTGCTGGAGAGCAAACTGCGTGCCAGTTCACGTTACAGGGTGCAGGAAGTGGAGCACCCCGCACGCGCCCGTGCAGGCGGTTCATCTACGGTCGGCTCGCCTCGCCCTCCCTACGCTTTTCGGGGACCGCGCGGGAATCCTCACCGAACGCTCACCTTAACGGAGCGCAGATGCTCACTCAGAAACCCGGTAGGGTTGTCGTTGTCCATAAAGCTTCAATCGACTCTCGAAGCCTTCGAGGGTCGCGTCTTTTGCTTCGGTCGCCAGGCGGACCACATCACTCTGGGTCGTCACCGCCAGATCGAACTGGCCACTCTCCGCGTAGGCTGCCGCCAGCGTGTCGAGGAGCCCGTACACCCGAAACCGAGTAAGCTGACATGCCTTGAGAGCTCGCCGGACTGCCTCCTCTCCGTTGCGCTGGGCCGGATCGGGACTCGTCGCCAGGATCCACGCAAGGGCGTTGCTCAGCCTGGGGGACTCGGGGATCGACTCCAGTCCCTGGCGCACATACAGCTCCGCCGCCGACCTGTCGCCCTCCTGTTGGGCAAGGGCGCAAAGGGCCAGGTACCCGTCTTCAAACTCTGGAGAATCCTGGACGGTCCTTGCGAAGCAGGCCTTCGCGGCGGTGAGATCACCCGCACCGAGGTGGGCTCGGCCTAGCAGATGGCGGGCCCGCGCGTAGCCGGGCGCATGCTTCACTGCGACCTCGAGGTGCTTGATGATCCTGCTCCAGTCATTGGTGGACGCCAGGAGACCGGCCATGCGCATGCGAATGATCGCATCATCCGGAGCCAGCTCGATCGCCTTGCGCATTGCTTCGATAGCGTCGTCGGCTGCTCCGCGACCGGAGAGGGCATCAGCGAGTCCGCGGTACGCCGGGGCGCTCCGGGGATGGTCAGCAATGGTTTTGCGAAAGGCCTCCTCCGCCAGCTCAGGCGCCCGTGCGGTGAGGTGGAGACGGCCCAGCCGGATCATCAACCGTTCGTCGTTGCCATGCTGCTTGAGCAGGTATTCACAGAGGTAAACGCCTGCCGGAGTGTTGCCCATTTGCCCGAGCAGATCGAGCCGGAGACACACCACGTCGATGGGCAGCTCAGCCCAGGCAGCCAGCTCGACCGGATCACGCTCCAGAATTCCGGTCTCCGCCGGTAGAGATGCAGCGGTTTGTCCGGCTTGGGCCGCGAGTTCGGCCTCCTCGCGAATCGTGTACACCTGGGCCAGGCGGATGTGGGCCTCTCTGCTTTCCGGCCGCATGCGGATCGCGGTCTGCAACGCTGCCAGGGCTGCGTCCGAGTCTTTGGCCATGATGTGGGCCAGGGCTAGCCCAATGTGGCCACGCTCGTCGTTTGGTTTCAACTCAACGTATCTTTGGAAGTGGGCCAGAGCGAGCTCCGGACGCTCTTCGGCGAGATCGACCTGCCCCCGGTACCAAGCCACCATCGCGTACTCTGGACGGATCGCCTCGGCGGCAGCCAACTCCAAGTCCGCCCGCTCCGTTGACCCACGGTTGCTGAAGACGCGTCCCAGGCGATAAGGCCACTCAAACTGGTCTGGTTCGAGCGCTTTTGCTGCATCGTAGCACTCTGCGCTGCGCCGCAAGTCGCGCTTGGCGCCGGCGGCGATTTCGTAAAGGTGCCCCAGCAGACCGTACCGCGCAGCGGTGCGTTCGACGAGGAGCGCGTCGTTCGTCGCGTAGACAGCCTGGGCGATGGTGGCATTCAGCTTCTCCAGCACCGGGGGCCGGGGCAGGCCCGCATCCTCGCAAGCCTTCTCGAACGCCTCCTGATCGATCCGGGCGGTCATCACCGGCGGTTCTCCGGGGATGAGGGCTGCGCCCTCGATCATCTCCAGTGCCGGCAAGGCTCCGGATGACACCGGTTTGGCCTCCGTAGCGCCTCCGGTGCTGCCCTCGTCTCTGGTACATCCCGGCCCGGAGATGAACACCAAGCAGGCGGCGCACAGCGCCGGAAACACTGCGTACGCCCAGCGGACGCTCGGCGCTGGTCTGCCCTGCTGCTCCGCGTCGTTCAGCTCTGTGTTCATACTCATCTCCGTTTCGAGCCTCCATCCCCGGAACACACCGGAGGCGGGGCACCCATCAGTCCGCAAAGCCACGCCGACGCGGACCTGCTCAGCCCGCCGCCAGCTCGGTATCACGTACATCCTACGCACGATAAGCCCTGCGCCAATGCACGGTCCTGGTCTGTCGTTCCTATACTTTGTGGAAGTCGGTTCGGGCGGCAACCGTGCCATCAGGAAGCTCGTCGTAGCGATAGTCGCCAAAGACGTTGGGGGCTTCCCGTTGGAGCAGGCGGCACATCTGGGTGGCGACCTTGCGGATCTCCGTCTCGGCGTGCTCGTTGGCCCGCAGCTCGATGAAGTGGCGCAAAGCCCGAGCGTTGGCGGTGACGAAGATTTTGGTTTCGGTGGCGTTGGGTAAGACCGAACGGGCAGCTTGGCGGGCCATTTTTCGCCGCAGCGTCTTGTCGTCCACCTTGGCGAACGAGCGCTCCAGACCGGCTACGAGCTTGACATACGCCTCCTGAGCATGCTCGACGGCAGAGCGCCAGACTTCATGCAGCTCCCCATCGGAGGCGATGCAGTCCGGCTCGACGAAATCGGCGACGGATTCGTCCACGTAGCGTTGGGATAGCTGAGAGTACCCAAAACCCGCCCGGTGACGGACCAACTCATGGGTGAACGAGCGCGAGACGCCGGTGATGATGAAGTTCCACACCGCATGCTCGAAGACGCTTCCGTGGCCCACGGTCAGCAGGCGCTCGGTGTAGGCGGCGTTGCCCCCCGGACGCGGCTTGGCGAAGCTCATGTAGCACATTCGACCGGCAAGCTCGCAGAGCTTCTCTCCGGCGACCGACGTATCGGTGGTCCAGGAAGCCACGTCATGGTCGGCAAGAAACCGGTCGATTTCGGTGTCGTTGGTCGTCTGGCAGCCCACCAGGTAGATGCGGGGCTCATGGATGATGCGCATAACGGCTCCTTACGGTCGCTAGGGTAGTCGCCTGCTGACACGTCGTCCCGGCTCGCCAGGGCGAACGGACGAAGCATGCCACCTAGCCTACAGATACCGGCAGGTTAGCTCCGTTGCAATCACCCCGGCGCCCCGCTAAACTCCGCCGCCTGAAACGCCTTGTTGCATAGAGATATATCCGCCTCGACGAAAAGATATCACATGCCCGCCGAGCCCGCTAAACCCGCGCAGCCGACCCGCCAACGTCCCCAGCGGGATCTGCCCGCCCTGGCTGAGCGCGTGCTGATCATTGGGCTCGACGGAGCCACCTGGGATGTGCTGACCCCGCTGATGGAGCGTGGGCGCATGCCCAACCTGAAACGACTCGTCGATGAGGGTGCTTCGGGCGTGCTGCGTTCCACCATCCCACCGATCACCCCCGCCGCATGGACGACGTTCATGACCGGCAAGAGTCCGGGGACCCACGGGATCATTGATTTCGAGCGCTACGACCCGAGTACCGGGCGGTTGAGCTTCAACACCACCAACTGTCTGGCCAGCGTGCGCACGGTGTGGGAGGTGCTGGGTGACAAGGGCTTTCGCGTCGGCAGTATCAATGTGCCCATGACCTTCCCGCCCACGCCGGTGAACGGGTTCATGATTAGTGGGTTCGAGACCCCGGGCACCGGGACGAAGTTCACCCATCCGGCGGAACTCAGAGACGATATTCTGCGCCGCTGGCCGGATTACACCTTCAAGAACAAGTGGCGACGGAAGACGCTCGGCGGGGACCAGGTGGTAGCGGAGAACATCGCGGCGATCAGCCGCAGCTTCCACCAGGGGGTCGAGGTGACTCGGCACTGCGGCGAGCGCTTCGGTTGGGATGCGCTGATGATCGTGTTCAAGCTGGTGGACAACCTCCAGCACAAGACCTGGAAGTACCTTGACGAGCGCACCCGCAATCGCTGGCCACAACGCACTCAATGGACGGAAGACTGCTTCGCTGAACTGGACCGAGCGGTGGGGGGGCTGCTGGACTACGCCGTTGAGCACGACGCCCACGTGTTCGTCATGTCCGACCACGGTCATGGCAGCTTGGATGGGCGAAGTCAGCCGAACCGGCTGCTGGTCGATTGGGGCTATCTCGCCTTGCGCAGCCCTATCGCTCAAGGCCGAGCCCGTACCGGACATGTGTTCAGCCGTTGGTTCAAGAAGAAGGGCGGCAGCAAGCTGGCGGCGGGCACGGTGGACCTCGAGGACGATCTCGCGGTTGACTTCTCTCGCACCCGAGCCTGTGTGATGCACGCGGGGATGAACGGGTTCCTTTACATCAACCTGAAAGGTCGCCAGCCCAAAGGGGTCGTCGATCCGGGGCAGTACGAAGCCCTGCGGAACGAACTCCGCGAACGCTTCCTCTCCGCCACCTGCGCCGACCCCCAGGGACGGACCGTCAACATCTACCGTGCGGTTCACAAGCCAGAGGAGGCATACGGTTGCTCGCGCGATGAGCGTGCGTGGCTGCCGGATCTGCTTCTGGTCCCTCGGGATGGGCTTTCGGTCGTTCGAAAGATCCGCGGGCGTCAGCCGGTGAAATGGCTGGCCCCTGGGCGGCGCGAAGGCACGCACCGGGAGGAGGGCATCTTCGCCGCGTGGGGTCCGGGGGTAGTCGCGGGGAAGCGACTATCGGCGGACATCATCGATTCCACCCCGACGCTGCTGGCGATGCTGGGCGTGCATGTCCCCGATGATCTGGAGGGCCGGGTGCTTGAGGAACTGTTCGACCCTCCGATTCGCAGTTCAACCGAGCCAGCCCGCCAGGTGTCACGCGAGGTCACTCAAGGCGATGTCTTCTCCGCGCAGGAGGCGGAACTGGTGACTCAGCGTCTGCGCGATCTCGGCTACCTTCAGTGACCCGGATGGGAGTGGTCGTGATCGGCAGGTTGCGCGGGTGCTCCACTGCTCTGGCTGGGAGATCTGTCGCCGACGGGTGCCCCATCCCTTCCCGGGGTGGGGGCGTGATCGGCGGGTTGCGTCTGAGAATCTGCTGCGTTCTTCTTCTTCTCCTTCGCCATGCGGGCTTTGATGCGCTGGTCGCGAAGCAGACTGTAGCGGTGGGCCATCGTCTGCCAGAAAGGCATCAGGCGAATCAGCCGCGCGTCGACTTTGCGACCGGTCAGAAAGACCGCGGGTGTGGACGTGACCCCGATCGAGTGGGCCAGTTCAGCGTCCTCGGCGATGCGCTCAGTCACCTGGGCCGATTCCATGTCGGATAGGAAACGCTGCGGATCCAACTCGAGCTGATTGGCCAACACCGCATAATCGAAGTCTTTGAGCTTGCGCTGTGCTTCGAAGAGAAGATCGTGGGCTTTCCAGAACGACTCGCTGCCGCCCTGGAGATGCGCGGCTTCTGCCGCCCGGGCCGCTTCGCAGGCGTGGGGGTGCACGTTGTTCTGGACATGCTTGTTGCAGTCCTTGGCCAGCGGGTAGTGCTTCCAGACCACGCGCAACCGGCCATAGAACAGCGGCTGGAGACGCTTCTCCAGGAGCTTAGCGAAGGTTCGGCAGAATGGGCACTGGAAGTCGCTGAAGACCACCATGCGGCAGAGCAATTCCTCGCCTTCTTTGGCGATCATCGGATCGTCCGGGCGAATAGGGATCTTGACCTTGGGAGATCGCTGATAGATCTCCGTCAGAAACGTAGCGTCTTTCTGGAACGTCTCCAACTGCCTGGTGACGTGCTCCTTGTTCTGGTGGGCCACTTGCACGGCATACGCGTTCCACACCATGGCGCAGGTTGACGCGGATAGCAACACGCAGGCGCTGACCAGGCGATACGACGGATGCGAGGGCAACGGTTCGATTCTTCCAGCGGCATCCGGCGGGGCAATCTCGACGCCGGCGGGGCGGTCGACGTCCGTGGTATCGTCAGCGGCTGAGGCGGTGGCCGGGACAGCTTTGACATCACCGACGCCCGCCATCGTCGCCGCGGCGGCTGCGTAGGCGTCTCGTACCGCTCTCCGTGGGCGCAGCAGGATCGTCCCTCCGAGGATCAGGAAGTTGATGACGTGGGTGACCATGCACCATGGGCACCATTCCGCCGTGTCGGTGAACATGATGTAGATGAAGAACAGAGAGGACAGCACACCGCACACCACGAACGCCTGTGGGAGACGAGTCCATTCGGGTTTGTCGGGCGTGGCCCAGCCGATCAGCAGAAACCAGATGGCTAAGCTGATGAAGTACACGAACCCCAGGAAGGCTGAGGGTATGCGTATCTGGGCGAAGACCGATTGGGATTCGACGTCGGGTTCCTCTCCGATCCTCGGGCGCGGGGGGACGGTTCCCCAGCGGCTGGCCAATACGCTGCCGCAGTCCGCCCCGGCGAAGGGTGGGGGGGATGATGGGGTGTCGACCTCGTCTGCGGGTGCTGAGGTCGCGCTCTCCGCCGGCTGAGTCGAAGCCGCGTCTGCACCCGCCTCTCCGGCGGGCGCCTCGTCGCCGCATACCCAGGCAAACCAGCCGGGTCCGCTCGACTTCAGGACATGCTTGTTCATCAGCAGCAGGCTGATGGACGCTCCGAGTGCGCTCAGCAGGAACAGGGGGATGGTCAGCTTCCAGGCGTTCTTCACGGGCACACGCTCCTTCGCATAGGAGTGACATTATAGCGGTGTGCACCGGCATCGCCACGCCGACGCGCTACGGTTGCGCAACCTGGATAGAGGATGGCGATGCTGCGCGCCTGGGGGCGACTCCGTGGAACCGCAACGGACCGGCCTTGTGCGCCTCATGCAAGGTCGATACCTCGCAGACGGGCCACTTCCACTACGTCCTTGTCTCCGCGACCGGAGCAGTTGATGACGATGATTTTGTCGGGGGCCATGTCCGGGGCAATCTTCACCACGTGGGCCACGGCGTGAGCGCTCTCCAGGGCTGGGATGATCCCCTCGAGCTTGCTGAGCAGGTCGAAGGCCTCCAGAGCTTCCTTGTCGGTAACCGAAACGTAGGCGGCTCGTGCCTCATCGTGCCAGTAAGAGTGCTCCGGTCCCACGCCGGGGTAATCGAGTCCCGCGGAGACCGAGTGCACCGGATCGGTCTGCCCGTCGTCGTCTTGCAGCACGTAGGTGTGCATCCCGTGGAGCACGCCCGGACGACCGTGTCCCAGCGTGGCGGCGTGGGCGCCGTATTCCGGGCCGGTACCGCCGGCTTCGACCCCGACCAGACCTACCTCGGCGTCCTCCACAAACGGGGCGAAGATTCCGGCGGCGTTGCTGCCTCCGCCGACGCAGGCGGCGATCAGGTCGGGCAGACGACCTTCCGCTTGCAGCATCTGCTCGCGGGTCTCGCGCCCGATGACCGACTGGAAGTCGCGCACCAGCATCGGAAACGGATGCGGCCCCATCACACTGCCGATCACGTAATGGGTATCTTCAACGCTGCCCAGCCAGTCGCGCAGGGCTGCGTTGATTGCGTCTTTGAGCGTCTTCTGCCCGGTCTCCACGGAGACGACCTTCGCCCCAAGCAGTTCCATGCGGAACACGTTAAGCCGCTGACGGCGGATGTCCTCTGCCCCCATGTATACGCAGCACTCCAGGCCGAACCGGGCCGCCGCCGTAGCCGTAGCGACCCCGTGCTGGCCGGCGCCGGTCTCGGCGATCACCCGCCCCTTGCCCATCCGCTGGGTCAAGAGAACCTGGCCGAGCGTGTTGTTGATCTTGTGGGCGCCGGTGTGGTTCAGGTCTTCACGTTTCAGGTAGATCTTGGCTCCGCCGAGGTGTTCGGTGAGCCGAGGGGCGAAGTAGAGGGGGCTCGGTCGACCGGTGAACGTCCGGTTGTGGTGGTGGAGCTCCTCCCAGAACGCCGCGTCATCGCGCACCTGGGCGTACGCCTCCGCAAGGCGGTTCACCGCAAGCATGAGCATCTCGGGCATGTACTGCCCGCCATAGTCACCGAAGCGCCCGCGCTCATTCGGAAGACGCTGCTCGTAGGTTCCCGCACTTGCGTTCGACACGTTCGATACCTCCAGGGCTCGTAGCCCGTCCCGATGCCGCGTCCGCCTCCAGTGTCAGCCTGCCGATACGCACTCAGCCGCCTGCTGAACCGCCGCCAGTAACTGTTCGTATTGCCCCGACGTCGTCCGGTCAACCGTCGCCAGGCAAACCCGCTGACCATCCCCCTCCAGCACCGCCGGGTAACCACACTGCGCCAGCCAGGCCTTGGCAGAATCCCGCGGCGATGCAGCCGGCGTTCGGCTCGCCCGATCCTGGGCAAGGCGCTCGAGTAGACGCCCATCAGGCAGATCGGGTGTGCAGAACACGAAGGCCCCGACCTCCCGGCTGCGCTCCAGCACAGCCACCACCCAATCATACGTTACCCGACGGGAACCGAAACCTCGTTCGTAGCGACAGCGGAAACACCAGATCGGCCCCAGACGAACCGATCCCATGACGATGTCGGAGATGCGCCGGTGATACCCCTGGGCGAGCATCTCCAAGCCCGCGAGACGCCGGTCGACCTGGTGCGTATCAGCGGGAGCGTAATTCAGCCCCAGACGCTTGGCTACGACGGCCAGGCGCCCACGGCTTCGCCCGCGGCGGACGGAGACTACCACCAGCACCACGGCAGCAGCGCAGAAGAGCATGGCGATTTCGAGGGGGGACAGCATGACTGGGTTCTTCTGCCTCTGAGCGGATTCTGGATGGCCGCGCTATTCGTTTGCGATGCCCAAGGTCTTGACCTTTTCAGTCAGCGTCAGATAGAGCGAATCCAAACCGTCCGGGATCACCCTGGTGTCGCCCAAGACCGCCATGTAGTTCGTGTCTCCATTCCACCGCGGAACGACGTGGACGTGCATGTGGTCGGGCAAACCCGCGCCGGCACAATGGCCGAGGTTCACCCCCACGTTGAAGCCCTGAGCTTTGACCGTCTCCCGCAACAGTCGCACCGCGTCGCGGGTCAACCGCTGGAGGTCGAGCAACTCCGTCTCGGAGAGATGCTCATAGTCGCCCTGGTGAGACGCGGGAGCGATGAGCAGGTGTCCATTGGTGTACGGAAAGCGGTTCATCACCACGAAGGCGGACGCCGTGCGCCACACAACATGGTGTTCGGCGTCCCGTTCGGGGTGCGTCCAGTAGTCGCAAAGGAAACACCCCCGCTCCGCCTGTTCCTCGCCCAAGCCGCGAATGAACTCCATCCGCCAGGGCGCCCAGAGATTCCGGTTGACGTCGGCCATGGACCACACTCCCGCAAAGTCGCGAGTGTATCGACGGCTACGCCGCAGAACAAGATCCACCCGCAGAAGCCAGCGGTGGGATCTCTTCTGCTCAGGGGCGGTTCAGGGCTGTCGTTAGCATGTCTCTCTCGGGGAAGAGGCCGAAGATACCGCCGGTGTGGACGAAGAGGATGTCGCCGGTGGGGTCAAGGTTACCAGCGCGGATCTCTCGGTCGAGGACGAACATGGCTTTGCCGGTGTATACCGGGTCGAGGAACAGGGCTGTGCGTCTGGCGAAGCGGGCGATGAAGTCGATCTCGGCAGGGTCGCTTACGGCGTATCCGCGGCCCGCGGCGTCGAGCAGTTCAATCTCGCTCTCCTGGAAAGACACGTCCAGGTCCCAGCGACTGATGCAGCGTTCGAGGTAGTCCGCGAGATACGGACGCCAGTAGGCTGGAGTCTCGTCTACCGTAGCGCCCACCACACGCAGCTTCAAACCGAATAGCCGCGCGGCCAGGAACAATCCTGCGAAAGTTCCACCGCTGCCGACGGCGACGACCAGAACGTCGGCTGGGCAATCCGACTTCGCACAGTCGGCAGCCAGTTCGCGGCCGGCTTGGATGTAGCCCAGGGCGCCGATTTCGTTCGAGCCGCCCGTGGGGATGATGTAGGGTCGGCCACCGGCGGAGCGGACCCGGTCGGCTGCGGCGGCGAGAGCCTGATCGCGCCCCTCCTTGGACCCGGCTGGCGGAATGTGTACGTCAGCCCCGACCATCCGGTCGAGCAGCAGATTGCCGTCCATTACCTCGGGGGTGTCACCGGGCAATACGAGGGCGCACTTGAGACCCAACCGGCAGGCTGCCACCGCGGTTGCCCGGGCGTGGTTGGATTGGACGCCGCCGCAGGTCAGCACGGTGTCGCAGCCCTGAGCTTGGGCATCGGCGAACAGGTATTCCAGCTTGCGCACTTTGTTACCCGACAGGGCGATGCCGGTTAAGTCATCGCGCTTGACGAACAACCGCCGTTTCTCCCAGGTCCATGCGGCGGACTCGAGGGGGGTGGGCAGGTTGGCTAGGAAAACGCGCTGCTGATCGAGAATCTGGTTAATGTGCATTACCTATCGCTCCTGGATGGACGGATGGGCGGAAGTTCCGGGTTCATCAAAGTCAAACGTCTCGCCCACCGCTGAAGGGCTGTCGGTTTAGTCGCCCGCAGCGTTATGCATGTAGCGGCTGGCGTCCCCGCCAGCCGTCGGCCTGCGAGACGCAGGCCGCTACAAAAACCGGCGGAACCGACACTACCTCTTTAGAAACAGCTCTAGCCAAACAAGACCCAACCCAGAATCAGAGCGGCGATGATGCCTGCGGCGTTGGCTACCAGACACGCGGGCAGGGTGTGGCGGATCTTCTTGATACCCACCGCTCCGTAGTAAACCGTCAGCACGTAGAAGGTCGTCTCCGTGCTGCCCATCATGATCGACGCACTCAGACCGACGAAGCTGTCCGGACCGTGGCGCTCGAGAGTGTCCGCCAGCACGCCCAAGGCGCCTCCGCCGGTGAGCGGCATGGTCAAAGCCAACGGGATCAGGTCCAGCGACGGCGTGTAGCGCTCCATCCCGATCCCGGTCATCACCCAGGCCAGCCCGACTTTGAGATCCGTAAATACCCCGCTGGCCATGAATACCTTGACCACCAGCAAAATGGCGACCAGGTAGGGGATGATCCGCACGGCGACATCGAAGCCCTCTTTGGCGCCGGTGACGAACGACTCGTACATCGGGACCTTCTTGACATATCCCGCCACAATAATCACCAGCATCAGCAGAGGGATCATCCACTGGCTTACGGCAGGGGCGACTTCCTGGAAGAGCGTACTCATGGTCTACTGCCCCCCCTTCTGGTCCGGCTGTGAATCAGACGGCAGGGGAAGGTCGGGCAGGACGTAGCGGGGCAACTTGGATAGTGCCTTGGTGGTGAGGATGGCGGTGATGGTGCTCACCGTGGTGGCCATCAGCAGCCCAGCCATCGGTCCGGCGACGTTGGTACTTCCCGCGCCGATGCGGATGCCCAACATGGTGATGGGGATGAGGGTGACACTGCTGGTATTGATCGCCAGGAACATAGCCATGGCGTTCGTGCAGGTACCCGGATGACGGTTGAGTAGCTGTAGATCCTCCATGGCCTTGAGCCCAAAGGGCGTGGCGGCGTTGCCCATCCCCAGCATGTTCGCGGAGAGGTTCATCAGCATGGTCCCCTGGGCGGGGTGTCCGTCGGGCACGTCCGGGAACAGCCAGCGCATCGCAGGCCGCAGCAGCTTGGCCAGAACTTCGACCAGACCGGCGTCCTTGGCGATGTTCATCATCCCCAGCCACAGAGTCATGACTCCGATCAGAACGATGCAGAGGCTGACCGCGGACCTGGCTCCTCCCATAGCCTCTTGAACCATGTGGTCACCGGCGGCTTGGAGTACCTGCCCGGCGCTGAGCAGCGGCGGGACGCAGGAGTCGGGGATACCGTTGGAGTCCATGTCCGGGGTCGAGCCGGCGGCAATCTCGCAGGCATCGGCGATGTCGTTGGCGTTGCAGTCGGGGTCACACTCGTCGGGGATCAGGTTGCGGTCGCAATCCGCACTCTGCCCGGCGGCGATATCCTGGAGGTCTGCAATCCCGTTTGTGTTGCAGTCAGGTGAGTATGGTCGAGGGGGCTCCGGGGTTGTCGCCGCAGCCCGGGCCTCGGCGATGTTGGGGGGTAGCTGTCCCTTGGTGGCGTAGTAGATCCCCTTGCCCGCTCCAAAGAGGATGCCAATGATGAACAACCAGAACCATATCTTGTTGAGCATGGACCTCCTCCGTGCGGATGGGGGCGTCTTCGGCCCCCATAGCTTAGCAGACTATGCCGGCTCCGAGGTAGAGCAGCGTGGCGATCAGCCCGGCGGTGAGCGCATAGGGCAACTGCGTGCGCACATGGTCAATGTGGTCGGACGCGGAAGCCATTGAAGACACGATGGTCGTATCCGAAATCGGCGAGCAGTGGTCGCCGAAGACGCCACCGCCCATGACCGCAGCCACCGCCAGGTGCGGCGGAATCCCTGCACCCAAGGCGATTGGATAGGCGATCGGGAGCATGATCGCAAAGGTCCCGAAGCTCGTCCCGGTGGAGAACGCGATGGCGCACGCAGTCAAGAACACCAGGGGGGCCACCAGCACGCGGGGCAGACTATCACTGACCACCGAGGCGACGTACGTTCCGGTGCCCAGTTCCGCCTTGCACAGATGGCCGATGGCAAAGGCCATGACCATGAGCGCTGCCAACGGAACCAGCGCCGCCGCCCCCTTGAACGACACGTCCACGAACTCCTTGAGCTTCATGATGCCCTGCAAACGATAGAGCACGCCCGCGAAGAGGACGGCCGTCATGACCGCCCAGAACACAGCGGTGGATCCGGAGCAGTCCCCCAGCACGTTCCAGAAGGTGGGGGGTTTCTCCAGGCGCACCTCCAGACCACTGCGCACCCGTTGAATCGTGTAGGCGGTTTCGCCATCGACAACTCGCCACCGCTGCCCAGACTCCACGACGGACCAGGCAGCTTCTTCACCGACGGATACGCCGATCTGATCCAACTCCAGCAGACCGCGCTCGGATACTTCGCCACGATCGAACTGTGCGGAGCACGCGGCCGGTACGATGCCCTCGAGCCCGAGGCTGCGGTATCCGGTGTAAGCGAGCACGACCGGAACCATGGCGACCATCACCGCGATGGGCAGAATCATGTTGACCGCCCGCCGGCGGGTCTGGGGTTCGGGAGGCAGGGCCAGCACTTCATCCGAGATCATCGGCTGGGCTCCGTCGCGATGGAGCTTGCCCTCGACGTCGGCGCGGCGCTCCGCAGCCTTCATCGGGCCGAAGTCCTTTCGGGTGACCAGGATGATAAAGAGTAGTAGCAGGCTGACGATGGCGTAGAAGTTGCAGGGAATGGAACGCACCAGTAGCGGAACCGGGTCATCGACGCCGAGGAGCACCAACTGAGCCAAGATGAATGCGCCCCATCCGTTCAGGGGGACCATGATGCATGTGGGGGCGGACACGGTGTCGCAGACGTAGGCCAGCTTCTCGCGGGACATGCGCAGCTTGTCGAAGATCGGACGGGCGACGGCTCCGGTCACCAGGCAGACAATGCTCGATTCGATGAAGGTCATCATGCCCACGACCATAGCCAGCAGTCCGGCGCTGCGCCGCCCGCGGACCAGATTCGTGCTCTGGGCGAAGTTGACGAATCCCTCGACGCCGCCGCTCCTCTGGATCAGGGCGATCAGCGACCCCACCATGGCGCTGAACAGGATCACCCGGGTGTTTCCGGCGTCCCTGAACACGTCCACACAGGCATCCAACGCCTGTACGGTGGCCAGAAGCGGGCTCCAACCGCAGACCACGAGGTAGCCCACCCATATTCCGGCGAAGAGCGATACAAACACCTGCCGGGTGGCAACGGCCAGCGTAATCGCCAGCACCGGTGGCAGCAGGGACAAAGCCCCATAGTCAACAGCCATTATGCAACGTCCTGATATGCCGCAGCCGCACCTGCGGCACCCCCTGCGGTTTTACCCGTACGAGCTCATACCCTAACCGGGGTTACCGGTCTTGGCAAAACGTCCCACGGGCCGCCATGCCGCCTAATTGGGCTTTGACCCGGGCGGGCCATTTAGATATCATGGGCCTATGCCGTCGCACAGGGGACCGTAGGGGTGATCCGGTCCGTGCCCACCTTGCTAAGGGGAATGAAGCCATGCTTATCGCACGTTCGTGTACGCCGATTGCGTTGCTCGCGCTGGTCGTGCTTCTGCTGACGACGCCAATCGTGGCGGCGCCGGTCGTGAGGAACACCGACGAGGCCGGTACGCGCTACCTCGGCGCGATCGTCGACCATGACTGGGGGCGACCGGTGACGTCGGGCGATCTCGATGGAGACGGCTACGACGAAGTGATCGTGGCGGCTTCGGAATCGTACGGTACGGTGACCAGCTATGTGTACATCATGCGCGGCGGGCCGGACGGCGATGTCCGCGGCGTCATCGATCTTTCCAGCAACGGCGTGGATCAGACCATCATCGGAGCCACCGTGGATGACAACCTCGGTTGTTCGATCGCGACCGGCGACGTGAGCGGCGATGGGATTGACGATCTTCTGTTGTGCGCTTCAGGGGCGGACTACCCGAGGCGCTCCAGTGCCGGTATAGCGTATCTGATCCTGGGGGCCGCTGGTTTCTTCGACAGTCCCGTGCGTGATCTGGGCGTCGCGGGCACGTGGCACGTCCGCTTCATCGGTCCTGCAGCCGGTGGCGACATGGGTGGGGCCAACGCCTTCGGCGGATTGGATGCGCACGGGGCTGCCATCGGACGGCTGGACAACGATAACCTTGGCGACGTGGTCCTGGGCGTTCATCTGGCCAACGGAGCCACGACGCAGTCCGGCCGGGTGTACATCGTGTTTGGATCATCCCTGCCCGCAGCCGGTTCGGCGCCGGCGACGTTCGATCTCGGCTTGAGCAGTGGACACGACGTGCGGATCAACGGTGACGGGCAGTACGACGAAATGGGCGACTTCGTGCTCACCGGGGATCTCACCGGTGACGGGATGGACGAGCTCATCATTCCCAACGAGAACTTCAGCCAGTACCTGTTCGACACGGAGGGCGCCGTACACATCTTCCGAGGCAGCGCGAGCTGGAACAGTGTGTACAACCTCGCCACCACCTCGGCGCCAATCACTCTGCTGGGCGACAAGAAGTATGACAAGCTCGGGGAATCCGCGACCGTGGGTGATTTCAATGGTGATGGCATCGTGGATCTGGCTGCGGCGGCTCCGGGCGCCGACGCCGGGGCGCACACCACCCAGCGCGGCGACGGATTCGTCTATGGTCTGCTCGGATCCAGCGGGCTGCAGACCGGTACGCACATGATCGATTATGCCAGCGCCACGCCGGACTTCCTGCTGATCGGGGAATACCAGGAGAATCTGGGCACGGAGATCAGCGCCGGAGACTTTAACGGGGACGGCTACGACGACATCGCTGGCGCGGAGTGGTTCGCCGGACCGCAGACCAACGGCACGGTGGAGGTGCTCTTCGGTCGTGAATTCGTAGGCAGTCCGACCTTCACCGCGGCGGTGGACACCGATCTGCACATCGTGGGCAACGCCAACGATCGGATCAGCTTCTCCATGGGCGCGGGCGACACCAACGACGACGGCATCGACGAGATCCTCTACGGAACTCCGTTCAACAACGGGAGCTATCCGGACGAAGCCGGTACGGTATATGTGTTCGGGATCGTCCCCGGAGATGTGGATTGGGACGGCGATATCGACGTCGACGACTACTGGGCCTTCGTTGCCGCGTACGGCCAGGTGCGGGGGGCGGTAGCGTATCGTGGGGAGGCCGACCTCGACGGCGATGGGGCCATCGGCTTGCCCGACTTCCAGTTGTGGACCCAATACTACCGTACCTACGTGGGTGATCCCCTGGCTCCGCTTCCTCCCGAGGACCGCACCGGAGACTTCGATGATGACGGTGACGTCGACCTGGCCGACTTTGCCCGGCTGCAATCCTGTTATACTGGGCAGAATACGGGGTTGGAAGTCCTCTCCAGCTTCTGCGCCGAGCTGGACACCGACGCGGACGGAGACGTTGATTCAGCCGATCACGGCGGTTTCGTCACTTCGATGACGGATCCGCGCTAGCCGTAGCCCACAGCCCTCCTCTGCACGCCGCGACGGTGTTCCTCTTGACACCGCGTGGCGTCCCAGTTACCAAGTGGATGACGCGCGAGAGATGACTTGGAAGGTGCGGTCCGGTCATGCGGCAAGCGCGGCGCCCGCGGGGCGGTTCGTGAGCTTAATCGTCGCATGCGTCTCGGACCCGACTTGAAGGGGTCAAGGTCATGCACGCAGATCTACTGGCGGCAATAAGCCTGGGGGAAGGAATCGGCGGGCTGGACTGGGGTATCATCATCGCCTTCCTGGCGATCTCCACTCTGTTTGCGTTTGTGATGAAGGGGCGCCAGGCCGGGGCGCGCGACTTCTTCCTGAGCGGGCGCAACCTCCCCTGGGTAGTGGTGTGCGTTTCGCTGGTCGCGACGGAGATCAGCGCCGCCGGTTTCGTTGGTGTACCTTACAGCGTATTCAGCGAGGACCTCAGCTACCTCCAACTGGCTATTGGGGCCATTCTGGCACGCTTCCTGATCGCCTATTACTTCCTCCCCGCGTTCATGGAGAAGGAAACCTATAGCCCCTATCACTTCGTCGGACGCAAGCTGGGCCTCGGTGCGGAGCGGATGACCAGCGTTCTGTTCATGATCGGGGCGGTGCTCGGCCAGGGGGTTCGGGTGCTGACCATCGCGGTTGCTCTGCACATCATCACGGGGATTGACGTTTCCCTGTCGATTCTGACGATAACCGCTTTCGCAGCGTTGTGGGCGGTAATTGGCGGAATCCGCACGGTGGTGTGGACGGATCTCATCCAACTCGTGGTGTTGGTCGCCGCGGCGGTGGCTGCGGGAGTCTATCTCATCTCGCAAACCGCGGGAGGGCTGCCCCACGTGATCGACGTGGCTTCGGCGGCGGAGAAGCTCAGGGTCTTCGACTTCCGAGCGGACAAGGTCTTGGAGTTCACTATCTGGACCGCGCTGTTCGGCAGTACCTTTAACACGCTGGCATCGCACGGTACGGATCAGATGAACACGCAACGACTGTTCTGCTGCCGCAGTACCGGAGACGCGAAGAAGGCCATTCTGTGGAGCAGTCTCAGCCAGGGGATTGTGCTGCTCTTCCTGTGTATCGGGCTGGGGCTTTTCGCCTACTATCGTCAGCACGCCGACGAACTTCGGCAGTACACCATGGACATGAGTGAGAAGGAGTTGCTGGCCATCTTCATTGCGACGGCTCTTCCAGTCGGTCTCAAAGGCTTGCTGGTCGCCGGTCTGCTGGCGGCGGCCATCTCCAGTCTGAACTCCGCCTTGGCAGCCTTATCCCAGACCACGGTGCGGTCGTTCTTCATCAATGTAGCCAAACCGGTCCACGACGAGAAGTCCCAGGTACACCTGGCCCGGGTGTTCACCGTGCTCTGGGGCATTGTCCTGTACATGACGGCGTCCTATTTTGAGTCGATGCAGATTTTCTCTAATCTGCTCACCGCGGCACTCAAAGCCACCAGTTTCACCTACGGAGCGTTGCTGGGGGCCTTGCTGCTGGCGTTCCTCCCCCACGGACGGGACGGACGCGGTCTGCTCTTCTCCACCCCGCTCGCGGTGCTGACCGCGTTCGGCATGAGTGTGCATGAGGCGTGGACCCACTGGATCATGATCGTCGGCGTCGCCGTGCTGTTCGTCTGCTGGTGCTACATGCTCTTCCGGGAGGTGGAGGATCTGGCCCACATCAAGGACCAGAACCAGTACGTGCGGCGGGCATGGTACATCATGCTGGCGGAGTTCCCGCGGACCGTTTGGGTGCTGGCGGGCAGCGCGTTGGTCCTGTACATGCACTTTGGCGATTTCTATGGGTACTTCGCGGATGCCAGTGGACAGATCGCCTGGCCCTGGTTCCTGCCGGTGGGGATCGGCATCACGGTCGTGCTGGGCTACCTGCTCAGTCGCCCGCGGGCGATGGTGACTACTGAGGACGGCGTCGACTAGGACATCCTGGCGATGAGATTCTGTGGGACCGGATTTCCAGCAGGTCAGGCGACCGGCTGAAACACCGGTCCCACGTTCTTTGATGGACCCTGAAACCACCTTGAGCCAGAATCCAGGGGAGCACTACGCCACCGTCCCGGTCCCTGCGTCTGCCCCCAACCGTGCGACTTGCACCCAACCTCTCCCGTCCTATCATGGCGTCATGAAAACGCAAACGACCGAGGAGACCAGCAAGTCCGAGCTGGCGTTCAAGTCCGCCAGCCAGGTGATGCCCGGGGGAGTCAGCTCACCGGTCCGGGCCTTTCGCGGTGTGGGCGGGACCCCGCGCTTCATCGCCAAAGGCAAAGGCGCGTGTATCACCGACATCGACGGCAACTGCTACATCGACTACGTCGGCTCTTGGGGGCCGCTGATCCTCGGCCATGCGGACGATCGTGTCGTGGCTGCGATCAGCAAGGCCGCTGCCAAGGGATGCTCCTTCGGCGCCCCCACTGAGGCGGAGACCCAGCTCGCGGAGTTGATCGTCTCCCGGGTCCGCTCCATCGAGATGGTCCGGTTCGTCAACTCAGGTACGGAAGCCACGATGAGCGCCATCCGCCTGGCTCGCGGCCACACGGGGCGGGCGAAGATCATCAAGTTCGAGGGCTGCTATCACGGACACAGCGACGGCCTGCTGGTCCAAGCCGGGTCCGGGGCGATGACCTTCGGTCAGCCTTCATCACCGGGCGTACCCGCGGGAACGACGGCGGACACCCTGGTACTACCCTTCAACGATCTGGCGGCGGTGGAGACCGCGATGAAGCAGTACGGTTCTGAGCTGGCTGCCCTGCTGGTTGAGCCGATCGGCGGGAATATGGGCTGTGTTCCGCCGAATAACGGTTACCTGCAAGGTCTGCGGCGCCTTTGCTCGGAGTACGGCATTGTGCTGATCTTCGACGAGGTGATGACCGGTTTTCGGGTATCAGCCGGGTGCGCCCAAGGGCTGTACGACGTGCATCCGGACCTGACCTGCCTGGGTAAAATCGTAGGGGGTGGTCTGCCCATGGCGGCCTACGGTGGTCGCAGGGAGATCATGCAGAAGGTGTCGCCGGTCGGAGACGTGTACCAGGCGGGAACTCTGTCGGGCAATCCCCTGGCGATGGCCGCCGGGCTGGCTACGCTGCGCGCTCTGGCGGAGGACGGCGTCTACGAATCGCTGGAAGCAACCTCAGCCAGACTGGCGGATGGTTTGGAGTCCGCGGCGAAGCAGGCCGGCGTTCCGACGGTTCATGCTCGCGTCGGGAGCATGATGTGTACATTTTTTCACACAGAGCCGGTAACGGACTTTGCCTCGGCCAGCCGATGCAATACTCAGGCGTACGCCGCGTTCTTCCATGCCATGCTAAACCGAGGCGTATACCTTGCTCCTTCTCAGTTCGAATGTCTGTTTGTGTCCGCCGCCCATTCGGAGGAGCAGATCGACCAGACCATCGCGGCGTCAGCCGAAGCGTTCAAAGCTGCTGCCGCGTGTGGGTAGCACCCAACAGGAGACCCTCGCATGAACGAGTATTCCTCTGCCAAAATCGTACCCACGTGCGATCCGCCGGATCCTGCCGTTCAGGAACGGCTTCAGGATTACTCAGCGGCCCTGCGGACGATTCGGGGGGCGCGTGGCGTCTTTCTGCTCATCCTGATTCTCTCGGTCCTGCTGCAGGTGGGGGCTTATGCGGCGGCGCGCTGGGGCAATGTCCTCCAGCCGCTTCCAGTCCTGCAGAAGCAGCTCGCCGCCCCGGCGGATGCTGAGGTAGCAGCTCTGCCCGCCGACCCCGAAACCGCCGAGACGTTCTCGACCTACTACTACCTGATCGAACTGACTCTGCCCTTGAGTGAATTCCTCGGGCAGGTTTCCTGCGGGCTGTTGACGCTGTCATTCCTGTTCGCTGCGTTGGTTTGCCTGTCCGGCGGGTTGGGCGGTGTCCGGGGGAGCATATCCGCCTTCTTCTGGATGCTGGTGCTGCTGGCCCTGCTGTTTCCGTGGAGTCGCTGGCTAGCTGGCGGAGGGGAAGGCGTCCAGGTCCCCGGAGTGTACTACACCTTCGCGGAACTGGTCCGCCTGCCGCTCGAGTTTCGTGACTGGTTACACGAGGTCTTGCACTATGTCCGGTACCTTGGGTATCCACTGTTCGCGTTGATCATCGCGTTCACCAGCGACCGCCGGTTCTCCCGAGGCTATCGCCTGGTCCAACGCCACCTCGAAGCCCAGATGAAGGTGAAGAAGATCTAGCGCCGTTCCAGCGGGGTACCCGTGGTTCCGTGCCAGCGAATCTGCAGCGGCTGGCGTCTCCGCCGGTCTGCGAGACGCAGGTCGCCACAGTGGCCAGCGATGGGGAACTTGTGCTCTAGGCGATCACCAGGGTCTCAGCGATACACCTTCGCCAGGATGCTGACGACACGCTGGTGGACTTCCTGCGCCGAAGAGACCGGAGGTGTTGGTTGGCGGTTCAGTGTCCCCAGTGTGGGTCGGCGGACGACCATCGAATCGTGTGGG